>JBAZZY010000010.1 GCA_041658565.1 Actinomycetota bacterium
CGCGTCAGGCTGCACTCGTCGCTGGGGTACATGTCGCCGGAGAGCTACGAAGCAAGGAGGAGGCGACTGGACGCAACGGGAACGGAAGCGGCATAGTCAATGTGTTCGTCGAATCGGGGGAACGCCACAGACGTCCGGCAGGGTTGAAGAGATAACGCACCTGATCTCGGCGCAACAACTCAAACCCGTCAGCAGTCTGAGTGAGGGTTGACCGCGCACCCGCGGCCGGAACGTATGATCCATCGCTCTGGCGAGAATAATTCACCAGTTGTTCGTCCTCGCCTTGAAGCGTCATGTCGCCATCTGCTCCAGCGATCAGCCGCACCTCGTAGCTGTGCGTCCAACCGGGACCAAGCGAACCAGCGGACCCCCCATCGGAGCGATAGGTTCGGACGAACTCAAAAGGGATCCCGATACCCGGAAGCGCAACGTCTGTCTGGCGATGCTCGTAAGCGCCGGTGGCCGTGTTGACCGGGTCACTCATGCAGGTAGAGGGGTTCACTGCATGCGCCCCACCAGCGCAACCCCGTGTCTGCCCGGATGGGATGACGGGCCGGTCGGTCGCCCAGAGTAGGTCGCTCTTCCCAGCTCCCTGGTCAACCGAGACCCACACGTCTACCGGAGCGTGCTGCACCCCATCGTGCCGCTGCGTAGTCCAGAAGACTCCATTTCCCGAGGACGCGGGATGCACGAGGAACGCAGTTGGGACCGACCAACCCACCGAGGACGAAAGGGCGTGACGTGACTCAACCGCAACCGCCAGACCTCCGGCAAACGACATGCCATAGACGTGCAACCGATCATCGGTGCCGATCGTAAACCCCCGTGGGTCCGATAGCGCCGCAGGAAAGGCCTCGCCTTGCACGATCGGAGTCCAGGTCTCCCCGCTGTCTGTGGAACGCGCAACCCACAAGCCTCCGCCCGAGGAGCCCGAGGCGATCCATAGTTCGCTCGTCGAGCCGGAACGGGTGAAGATGCTGGGAACGCGCGGAGAATACGGAGGTTGAGGAAGAGACGGCGGCTGCGCAACAGGTGCGAGCGAACGCGTTGTCGAGTCCCACCGAGCGTACTCCCCGGACGCCTTCAGGAAATGGATCATGCCTCCCGCAACGATCGTCTTCCACGGCTGGGTGAGTGCTGGAACCGTCCCAGCGTTCGTCCACGACGACCCCTCGTCCGACGAGTAGGACACATGGCCGTCCTCTTCCACGATGACGAGCAAGGAACCCACCAACACGAGTTCTGACGGCGTCGCCCATTGTGAAGTGTGCCCGGGATTGAACGCGATAGGGCCGTACCAGCCACCTGACACGTAGGAATAGACCTCGATCTCCCTCTTCTCAGCCGGAGGGGAGCCTCGAGCGGCGGCAAAGACCCGCCCGCCCTCCGAGATCGCAATCACCGGAGCCGTCACCCAACCCCGGCCGCCGATGTTCTCCCATTCGACCCCATTGTTGGAGCGAACTACTACCCACGCGCCTCCCGTCTTGGCAACGACAGCGCGCCAGCCGCCATTTGGACTCACAACTACATTGCGGACCACAGTCGAGGACGCGCCCGCTAGCACCAGTCCCCGCGTCGCGGTTGTCCAGGTTGCACCCGGCTCAGACGGAATCCCGTCACCTTGAATGTGGTAGATATCACTGCCCGTGCCGCGCGGTACAGAGACCCAAACGTCGACAGGCTCGGCCGGGTACACCCCCTGGACCCGGTACGGGGTCGCAACTCCCGTATTCTCCCCCGCGGTCGAATCGCAGCCTGTATTCAAGGTTGCGAGCGTGGCGACCTTCGACCAGTCAAACGCCGTGGAGAGCGCGTGGCTGGACTCCTTTAGCGTCAGCGTTCCCTCGGCACAAGAGACGCCGTATGCATGCAGACGAGCATCGCTGCCCATAACCAGCCAGTCCGCGGGTTCGGCCACGTTGTGAGTGCTCATTGGGGGCAGCGCCGCGGGCATCGGCGCCGCTGATAGGACGGAAACCCACGTCAATCCATAATCGCCCGAAACCGACAGGTAAAGACCCTTGCCGCGGTCGGTCGCCGCCGCCCACATCTGGCCGGGGATGCCCGGTCGCGGAAACACGGCAACGGACTCGATCCAACTCGGCATCGCGAACTCCGGGTCCGCCGAGTGGGCAATCGTGCGCGTGGGAATGTGCCAGCGATCCAGGCCTCTGCCTCGTACCGCATACAGAAACTCCCCGTATACGAATGCCCGGTGGGGAAGGGCAGCTTTCGTGAGCGCGAGCCCACCACCGTCGCTCCAAGTGTCCCCATCGTCCTCTGAGTAATAGAGCGTGCCCGACCGTTGCACTGCGAAGATCATGGAACCGTCCGTTACAAGATCCGTAGTACTTGCCCCGACATCAGCCGTGAACTGATCGAACGTCACCGGTCCCAACCACTGGCCGGAGACGTACTTGAAGAACTGCGACGGCGGATAGTAGGGGTGCTCAGGCTCGGGTCGAACAACATAGACTTCCCCCGTGTCTGACACCGCCAACGGTTTGCATCCGGCACTCCCGCCGGAAGGAAGTTCGATTTCGATGTTGCTCCAGCCGCCTCCGTTTGAGCGCAGGATCCGCGTCACTCCCCCGGGTCTCGCACATAGGGCCGTCCAGCTGCCGGATGGACTCGTTGCAACGCCGTAGGCAATGTTCCAGTGCGAATCAGCTTGAACGAGTTCCGCTGACGAAGCGACAGCAATGCCATCCATCCGGACGACACCGATGAGGGCGAGAATGAGGAGAATCACCAACCCGCGGGACCCCAAACGTCCGCCGTCTCGCGCCGTCCCATTCCAGACAAGGCACCCGCTGTTCACCATGACAGCCCCCCACGGTCCGATGGCACCACACAGCTTCAGCGATTCTCCCATTGCTTCATAGGCTCGTCAAAGACACAGAGGATGCGCGCATGGTTCAGAGTCCTTGTGGTGCGCGATCATCGACGCGCTCCCGATGCCGACACGCGGCCTTACACACCCTCACCCGTCACCGCGCACTCGCCCCGCTCGGCTTGCTCCAGGGCACCGCGATACACCGCGATGATCGCCGGGGAGAGCCGCAAGTCGTTGTGGTAGGTGTACGGGAACGTCAGGTTGTCGGCACCGGCGAGCGCGGGGCTCTGCGCGTAGAGCGGACCGGCATACGCAGGGTCACCGACGCCGGTCCCGTCGTAGATCGTCGTCCAGCAGGCCGGTGCATAGGTCTCGTCGGAACCGTCGGGGCCGTTTAGATCCTGGAGCCACGCGGTGCCGGCGGCGATCTCGTCGCAGGACATAACCTGCCCCTCGGATCCGGGCGGACAGAACGTCGTGCCGTGGTTGCCGCCGGCGATGCCGACGAAGGCCACAAGATCTGCTCTCAACTCAGGGTGGACCTTCAGCGTTCGGCGCGCGAGCGTCACGCCTAGCGAATGCGCAACGATCGAGAACCCGTCGGAACCCGTGTACGCGCGCACGGCCATGATGAACTCGTACATGTCCGGGACGTTGACCTCGTTCGCGGTGACCCAGGTCGATCCATCCCAGCCCATCTCCTTGTGCTCGGCGTCGCGCTGGGGGTTCGCCGTGAACAGCGCGGTGCCGTTGTTTCCGCCGAGACCGTTGTAGGACGGCGCGTACATCTCTTGGTCGGTCCAGCCGGCTGCGCGGAACTCATCGCGGACCGGATACCAGTCGGCGGCGTCCACGTTGTTGCCGTGCACGAAGATCACCGGAACGTGCGCGCGCGCCCCGCCCTTCCCGACGCCGCCCCAGCCGCCGAGTCGGAAGCCCCACTCGGAGTCGTTCAGCGCGGGGAAATCATCCGCGAATGCCACCTTCGCCGGGCCCTGCGGGCGGGTGTGGCCGACCTGGTCGGCGCGCGCGCCCGACATCGCCGCCAGCGACAACAGCGCGATTCCCAGCGTCAGTATCCGTTTCATCGTTCTCCGCCTTTCGTCACCGCGTTGACGAATCCCTCGACCAGCGCGTTGAAGCGTTCGGGGTACTCGACGAAGAACAGATGTCCACCGGACATCTCGACGAGGGAAGCGCCGGGGACGGCGCCGGCGAGCAACTTGGAGTTGCGCGGATCGACCACGACGTCCTCGGTTCCAGTCACAACAAGCGCTTGAGCCTTCACTCCACCGAGGCGCTCCGAGGAGTCGAATGCCGCCCCGGCCGCGGCCTGCGCCTGCCACGCCGCAAGCGGCTGCGCGGTCGTCACGCGGTACTGCATGATCCGCTCGACCACATCGGGACGCGACGCAACGAACGATGGCGACAGCGCGTTCTCGACGAACGCGCGCAGGCGTTCGTCGGCGGACATCTCCGCCGCGCGCTGAATGAGCGACACGGTTTGCTCCGGCATCGGGAAGCACTGCGGCCCCCCGAACGTCGTGCAGGCAAGCACTAGGCGCGCCACGCGCTCGGGCCGGCCGATTGCGATTTCCTGAGCGATGAGGCCACCGAGAGACGCGCCGACGACGTGCGCGCGCTCGACCCCGAGCGCGTCCAGCAGGCCGACGGCGTCACCGGCCATCTGCTCGACGGTGTACGGTCCCGGCGGCGCGTCGGACCCGCCGACGCCGCGGTTGTCGAAGGTGATAACGCGGAAGGCGCGCGCCAGATCCTCGACCTGCCAGGCCCACCCCCAGCGCGCGTACCCGAGGCCTTGCACCAGCAGCAGCCAATCCCCCGAGTCCCCGTGCACTTCGTACTCGATCGAAACGTCGCCGGTCTGCGCGCGCGCCACGACTATCCCCTCCCCCAGCGGATCACGCTCGCCGCCCAGGTGTAGCCGGTCCCAGCGGCAAGCAGCATCACAACATCGCCGTCTGCGAGCATCCCCCGGTCGCGCGCCACCGCGAGTCCGTACAGCGGATCCACCGCGCTCATGTGCCCGTTGTGATCCAGGTACACCGCGCGCTCTGGCGAGAGGCCGAGTTCCAGCAGGATCGCTTCGTGGATCGAGCGCTTCATGTGGATCGGCAACACCAGGCTTACGTCCGACAGATCCAAGCCGCT
This sequence comes from Actinomycetota bacterium, assembly GCA_041658565.1. NCBI lineage: Bacteria > Bacillati > Actinomycetota > Actinomycetota bacterium. The sequence continues at coordinate 5,012 of JBAZZY010000010.1, forward strand.
GCGCTCGGCCGCCTCGCGCGCGACGCGCACGAAGTTCTTGGTAGACACGGGGTCCAGGCGGCGCTTCATCTCTGCGGGATCCGATACGTCCAGGAAATGCATGCGCGCGTCCACCGTCTCGTGGCTCGCCGGGTGCGCGCTGCCGCCGCCGGGCACGCGCACGAACTCGGCGAAAGACCCATCGGTGTACAGGCTCGATCCGAGCACATGATTGCGGTCGTGGCCGCGGCGCATCAGCACGGCAACAGCGCCGTCGCCGAAGGTGAACATGAAGCGCGCGCGCGGGTTGTCGAAGTCGATGAGGTGCGACTCCTTCGCGGCCCCGACGAGCAAGACCGATCGAAGGTTCTCGTCGGCCGCGAGCATGTCCGAGACGACCTTCACGGCAACCGGCGCGCCGGCCGAGACGTTCACCATCTCGAGCGCGAAGCCGTCGAGCCCTAGAGCGTGCTGAATCCGCGGAGCTGCCTGCCAGACCGCGTAATCCTTCCAGTGCGAGCCGAAGTAGACAACGGCGTCGATCTCGGCGGGGTCGTTGCGCGCGAGCACCGGGCGCGCGGCCGAGATGCACATGTCCGAGCAATGCTCATCGGGCCCTGCGATGTGCTTTCCCACGAGTCCGAACCGCTCGATGATCACGTCCTCGGGAATGCCGCTTGGAGCCGACATCTCGGCGGCGGTCATGAAATCCGGTGGCGCATACGCTTCGACATCGACGATTCCCACGGGCGTTCGCGTCATCAGGATCCTCCATAAAGCGCGCGCAATTCGGGTTTGAGGATCTTGCCGGTCGGGTTCCTCGGCAAGGTCTGGGCAAACACGGCGCGCGCGGGAACTTTGAACTTCGCGAGTCTTGCCGCACAGAACGCGCGGAGATCTTCCTCGGACGGGCGCGCGCCGGCGCGCGCCACCACGATCGCAAGCCCGACCTCGCCCCACCGTTCGTCGGACACTCCGATCACCGCGGCGTCGGCTACATCCGGGTGCTCGCCGAGCACCTTCTCCACCTCGGCGGGATAGACGTTCTCGCCGCCCGAGATGAACATGTCCTTCACTCGGTCGACGACGAACACATAGCCCTCATCGTCGATACGCCCGACGTCGCCCGTGTGCAGCCATCCGCCGCGGAGGGTCTCGGCGGTTTCGTCGGGGCGGCGCCAGTAGCCCTTCATGACCGACGGCCCGCGAACCAAGATCTCGCCGGTCTCCCCTGCGGCAACGGGTTCGCCGTCGAAACCGGCGACGCGTACGTCGGCGAAGAAGTACGGACGCCCGGCGGCGCCGGCCTTGCGTTCGGCGTCCTCGGAAGGAACGATCAAGCAATTGGGCGCTGCTTCGGTGAGGCCGTAGCCCTGAACGAAATGCAGCCCGCGCTCCTGGTAGCGGCGAATCAGCGGCACGGCGAGCGGCGCTCCGCCGCACACGCACACGCGCAACGACGAAAGATCCGCTGCGCCGAACCCCGGCTGGTCGGCGAGCATCTGGTAGACGGTCGGCACGCCCATCATGCTCGTGATCCGCCGCGTCGCGATCAGATCGAGCGCGCGCGCGGCGTCGAACGCGGGTTCCAGCACGACGGTCCCGCCCCTCCACCACACCGCGAGCGTGTTGACGTTCCACCCGCCGACGTGGAACAGGGGCAGCACGACAAGCGAACGTTCGTCTCCGGTGAGGTCGAGCGCGAGCGCCATGTTGAGGTTGGTCCAGAAGAAGTTCCCGTGCGTGAGCATCGCGCCCTTCGGGCGGCCGGTCGTGCCCGAGGTGTAGAAGATCGCGAGCACGTCGTCGCTCGCGCAGTCCTCGGGCGCGCGCACCGGCGCGGCCGCAGCGAGGGCAGCTTCGTACGAGGGATCGTCGGCCTCTCCCACCGCAAGAACCGCGTGCAGCGCGACTTGTGGACGGAAGGACTTGACCACGTCGGCGCGCGCCGCGTCGTACACCAGAACCGATGCCCCGGAGTCGTCCAGCATGAACTGCAACTCGGCCGCCGCAAGCCGCGTGGAAAGCGGGACCAGAATCGCTCCCAGGCGCGCGCACGCGAAGAACACCTCGACGTACTCGCGACCGGCCTCCAGATAAGCGGCGACGCGATCGCCCGGACCGACCCCCGCCGCGGCCAGGGCGTTCGCGCACCGCGCCGCGCGCGCGTCCAACTCGGCGTAGGTGATGCGCGCATCGCCGGTCTCCAGAGCGACCCGAGCCGGCGTCATCTCCGCGCGGCGCGGAAGCCAGAATCCGATGCTTCGAAACGCGAAGGTCACCTCTTGAGCCTCCAGGCCTTTCCAAGGAGCATGCCCGCAACGATGAGGCCGGCAGCCCCCAGCAAGACCCACCCAACGGAAGCGGCTCTCAGTCCCGTCGCTGGAAGCGTTGCGCCCGGGATCCGGCTCGCATGAAAGCCGAGGACCTCGCTACGCCGCGCCTTGCGCCGCACGAGAGGCAGGAACCGCGAGAAGGCGTCGGGCCCACGTGCGGTCATGAAGTGCAGCGATCCGGGAATCTCGAGGTTCTCGGCTCCATCGAGCTGAGGGCTACGGGCATCGACCGCGAGAAAGAAGTGATCCGCAACACCCGTGCAGTCGCAGATCGTCACGAAGCGGATCGCGCCGGGCGTCTCGTCGGCGTTCAACTCGGCCAGCCATGCGCTGCCCGGCTCCATCTCGTCGCACCCCTTGATGCTGCCCGAGCCCCGGCAGGTCGTCGTGCCGTGGTTCGCGCCCGACGCGAAGATCGCGTCCTCGACGTGCGCGACCAGATCGGGCTGCTCGTACAGCGCGCGACGGACGACGGTCACGCCGAGGGAATGCGCGACGACGTCCACCGTGCGCGCGCCCGTGTAATCCAGCACCACGCGCATGAAGGCAGCGAAATCGGCAACGTTGATCTGGTTGTAGGTTTGGCACAGATTCGATCCGCACCTCTGCCCGTTGTAGGACAGCGCCCACAGCTCCTGATCGGAATACCCTGCAGCCCGGAATCGCGCACGCACGTTGACCGCCACCGAGGTCTCGTTGTCCAGGTCCCAGAAGCTCGCGTCCTCGCCGTTGCCGTGGACGAAGATCACCGGGGTGCGGGCAAGGGGCGCGCGCCTGCGGATCCCACCCCACCCGCCGATCGGATACCCCCAGTCGGCGTCAAGGAGCACCGGGAAGTCCTTGGGGAACTCCGCAATCGCCGCGCAGCACGACCAGTCCGGGTGACCGGCACCCGCGGGCTCGGCCACGGCCGGAGCGGCGGGAACGGCCGCGCACGCCGCGAGCAGCGTGACCAAAAGGCGCCGGCCCACACCCGCTCCTAGAACCCGGCAACGCAGGTTGAGATCTGCTTCCAGGCTTGCGTGTCTCCGCGATCGAAGGTCTGCCACAAGTTCGTCAGATACCCACCGACTCGGTGCTTGGGATCTCGCGAGAAGTCGAGGGTACAGTTGGGCGGCTCGGCTCCCTTGTAGCCGGACAACATCATCCCGGCGATCTTGTTTCGGTTGCAGTCCTTGCCGCAGTCGAGCAGCATCCTGTGGAAGGCTTTCATCGCAATCCACTGGATCCAGTCGATGTCGTTCGGATCACTCTTGTTCCAGTACTTCTTGTAGTAGGACTGCATCCGCGTGTACTCGGCCGACCATGAGTACTTCGTCTGCGGGTCATACACCGGCGACGCCGATAGTCCCAGAGACGGGGGGAAGCTCTGCATCACCTGGCCGACCGTCTCGGTGAGCAGGTTGAACCCCCAGCCGACCATCATCGGGTGCCACTGCTGGCCGTCGGCCTCGGTGACGAAACGCGACCACGCGACCACGTTCGTGTTGATGAAGGCAACCTCCACCCCGGCGTCCTTGAGACCGACGACGTGCTGGGTGAGAACCTGGTTGTTGTCGGCAATCTCGTAACGTGGAATGGCTGCCGAATAGCCGAGCTTGCGAAGTTCCGAAGTGAAACTATCGGCGCCGCCCTTCCATCCGTCGCTGGAAACGGTCAGGATGCCGATCTTCTTGCCCTTGGCCTTCTTCAGAACCATCTGCGCGAACAACTTGCCCATGTGCTCGACGCTGGGCGCGGCACCGAAGGAGTACTTGAGATTCGAGGTGCCCTTCTCGGTGGCAAAACCGTGGATGTACAACTCTTTGTTCTGCTCGGCGAGCGAGCGGAACGTCGGAGTCTGGTCGAACCCGATGCCGCCGATCATGATCGCCGGCTTGCGGTCCTGGCATGCGGTGAAAGCTTTCGGCGTGTTGTTGGGGTTGTACCCGTCGTCCTCGTAGTGGAACTCGACGGAGCGGCCGTAGACGCCACCCATCTCTTCATTCACCATTCGCCAGTAGGTTTGCTCGAGTTGCGCGGGATCGTTGCCGAACACCGAAGCGAGCGTCAGTCCCGCGTGGGCGCACAGCATGATCTTGTTCTTGGTGATCCCTTGAGTGATCGCCGCGCCGGTGAACAGATTCGCCTCGGGAACTCCGCTCTTCGACGTCGGCGGCGTGACCACGATCTTCGGATCCCCTGAGCGCGTGGCGCGCCCGACCGGAGTGGCCGCCACGGCACTCGGCGTGATGGTCGCGCCCGTCGAGGGATCTATCGACGGGGAAGGCGCGTCAGACGCTGCCGTGTTCCCCGGCGTGGGATCTCCTCCGGAAGCCTTGGGCTGACCCGAGCAAGCCGTCGCCGTCAGCGCCAGCACAACCGCCGCCACGAACATCCGATCGCGGTACATGCGATCACCCCCTGTACACGGCTTTTTCGCCGCAGACCCTTGCACTTCCTGCCCGGACCCGATACAAAGCCATCACATGAATCACCTGTCATGTTGAGACTTGGAGCATTTGTATATGCCGCGCCCCTCGCTCGTCAAGAGCCCCGCACTCGATGCGCCGAGTTCGCCCCCAACCTCGCGCGGACGCAAGACGCGCGCGCGCGTTCTGGAAGCGGCCGAGATCGTCTTTGCCGAGCGCGGTTTCGACGAAGCATCGATCGTCCAGATCACCCAGCACGCCGGCGTCGCGATGGGCACCTTCTACTTGTACTTCCCCAGCAAACAAGCGGTGTTTGCCGAGTTGGTGCGCGATCTCAGCCACCGCCTTCGGGTCGAGATCGCGCGCGCGGTCGACGGCGCCACGACCCGAGCAGAGATCGAGCGCGAAGGCTTCCGCGCCTTCTTCGAGTTCACCAGGCGTCACCCGGGCCTGTATCGCATCATCCGCTCGGCCGAATTCGTCGATCGCGAGGTCTTCGAAGAGCACTACAACCGCCTGGCCGAGGGGTACGTCCACGGGCTGCAACGCGCGATCGACGCCGGCGAGTTCCGTGAGCAGAACCCGCTCGCGCTCGCCTACATGCTGATGGGAATCGCCGAGATGATCGGCATGCGCTGGATCCTGTGGCGTCCCGAGGGGCAGGTCCCCGAGGAGTTGCTCGACCAGGTGTCGGAGTTCCTGTTGCACGGCGCTGCCGCACCCCCGGCAAAGCGCGCCCCAAAGACACCCGCGAGGAAAGGGGCCCGGCGGGGATGACGCGCGCGCTGGTCATCGGCGTTTCCGTCGGCGCGATCTACGGAATGCTGGCGCTCGGCATCACGCTCGTCTACAAGACCACCCGCGTCCTTAACTTCGGCCTCGCCGAGATGGGAACCTTCGCCACCTACCTCACGTGGCAAGCAGTCGTACGCTGGCACTGGCCCTGGGTCGCGGGAGCGCCGCTCGCCGTCCTGATCGTGACGTTGATCGGACTGGCGTTTGAACGCTTCGTCGTGCGTCCCAACATCGACGCTTCGCGCGTGTCCCTGCTGATCGCAACGGTCGGTCTGAGTTTCTTGCTGTTCGGCCTCGAACTCGGTTTCTGGGGACCGAGCCCGCAGTTGCTGCCCTCCCCCTTCCGAGGGAGCGGGCCTGAAATCCTCGGCGTGTTCGTCCAACCGCTGCGGTTGTTCGCGCTCGGAACGACCGCGGTCGTCGGTATCGGTCTCATGCTGTTACTAAAGAGAACGACGTTCGGACTCGGCGTGCTGGCGGCCGCGCACGACCCGATCACCATCCGCCTGATGGGCGTGCGCTTGTCGCGGATCTCTATGTTCGCGTGGGGAACGTCGGCCGCGCTCGCAGCCGTGACCGGCATCGTGCTCTCTCCGGCGGTCGGAACCTTCTTCCCCTTCTCGCTCACGTTCTTCTTCCCACGCGCGCTCGCGGCCGCGCTCCTGGGCGGCCTCACCAGTCTGCCGGGCGCGTTCGTCGGAGGCGTCGCCATCGGCGTTCTGGAAGCATCCTTGCAGCAGGCGTTTCCGTCGACTTCGGGGATCGTCGAAGCGGGGCTCTTCGCGGTGGTGCTCTCGGTGCTGCTGCTGCGGCCGCAGGGACTGCTGGGGAAGGCCGCATGAAGTTGCGACGGTCGGCGCTGGTAGCGCTTGCGCTCATCGTGGCGCCGGTCCTGCTCGGCCGTGTCGCGCCGGGAGTCCTCAACAACGAACGATCCACCATCCTTGCGCTCGCGCTGGTCATGGCGATCGGCGCGCTCAGCCTGAACGTCTTGATGGGTTACACCGGGCAGATCTCTCTCGGACATGCGGCATTCATGGGTGTGGGAGCCTTCGCTACCGGATTGATCACCGGCAAGGCAGGACTCTCGTTCGCTCTCGGGCTCGCCGTCTCGGCAATCGCCGGTGCCGCCTTCGCGTTCTTGGTCGGCCTTCCGGCGCTGCGGATCCGCGGCCTGTCACTTGCGATCTCGACCATCGCGTTCGCCGAGATGATGGCGAGGCTGGTCTTCCCCGCGCGCGCCATCAGCGGCGGCCACGTCGGCCTCACGGTTCCGCGGCCGCGCTTCGGCTCCTTCGTCGTCGCCCGCAACTCCGACTACCTCGCGCTCGTCATCGCACTCGTGATCGTGGTGTGGATCATCGACCGCAATGTCACCGGAACGCGGCTCGGGCGCGCGCTTCACGGGATCCGCGAGGACGAGAACGTCGCGGCCTCCTTCGGCGTGGACGTTCCGCGCTTCAAGCTCACCGCGTTCGTGCTTGCCGGGACACTCGCCGGTGTCGCCGGCGCGCTGCACGCTCCCCTGCTCTCGCTCGCACAGTCCGAGGCGTACACGCTGCAGTTGTCGCTGCAGTTCGTGATCATCGTCGTGGTCGGCGGCCTCGGATCGCGCGTCGGAGTGATGGTCGCCGCGATCTTCTTCGGCGTCCTGCCGGAGGTCTTCGGTTTCTTGCAGGCATGGCAGTTCGCCGTGGGCGCCGGACTACTCGTCTACACGCTCGCGCGCCATCCCGGCGGCATCGCGCAAGCGTTGCGCGAATCGGCCGAGCGCAAGCGTCGTCCCGACGAGGAGGACGACACCGACCGCGGCCTGCCCGATCTGCCGCACGTAAGCGTCGGGCGCGCGCGCCCCGAGTCTCCCGCCGACGGCGTGCTGCTGCGCGCGCGCGACGTCTCGGTTCGCTTCGGAGGGCTGCAGGCACTCGACGGCGCCGAGATCGCAGTCCGCGAGAACTCCATCGCCGGCTTGATCGGACCTAATGGGGCAGGAAAGACCACGTTTTTCAACGTGCTTTCGGGCTTCCAGCCGCACGAGCGCGGACGCGTTGAGTTCCTCGGGCGCGATGTCACCGCACTCGGTCCGCACCGGCGCGCCGCAATGGGCGTCGGACGCACCTTCCAACTCGCCGGGCTCGCGCGCAACCTCTCGGTCGAAGAGAACTTCCTTTTGGCGCAGCACTCTCTGGCCGGCTACGGCGCGATCGAAGCAATCGTTCGCTCGCCGCGCGCGCGCCGCGAGGAGGCCGCGATGCGTCGGCGCGCGCGCGAGGCGCTGGTCGCACTCGGCTTCGAGCGCTACGCCGAGCGCGCGGTGAGCACACTCTCGGGCGGCCAGCAGCGCCTGGTTGAACTCGGATGCGCGCTGGTCACCGGACCCTCGCTCCTGCTGCTCGACGAACCGTCGGCGGGCCTTAGCCCCGCCGCAACCGAGAGCCTCGCGGAGCGACTTCGCACCGTGCGCGACGAACACGGTGTGACCATCTTGTTGATCGAGCACCACATCCCGCTCGTCGCCGCCGTGTGCGACGAAGTCACCGTGTTCAACCTCGGAACCCTGCTCGCCTCGGGCCCCACCGCCGACGTGATCGGCAATCCCGCCGTCATCGCAGCCTACTTGGGTGAGGACGCGGCGGCGGACGAGGAGGCGGTGAAATGACCGTCGAAAACCCGATGCTGGAAGTGCGCGGTCTGGTCTCCGGATTCGGCCACAACACCGTTCTGCACGGCGTGAACCTCACCGTCGGGCGTGGTGAGTTCGCCGCGCTGCTCGGACTCAACGGCGCCGGCAAGTCGGTCACGCTCAAGAACATCTCGGGTTTGCTCACCCCCTGGAAGGGCTCGGTCATCCTCGACGGGCGCGACATCACCAAGCTCGACCCGGAAGACCGCGTGCTCGCCGGACTTGGTCACGTCCCCCAGGGACGCCAGGTATTCCCGCACCTGTCGGTGGCCGAGAACCTGCGCCTCGGCGGCGCGACCGTTCGCGACCGCGCGCGCTACAACGACGCGCTGGCGCGCGTATACGAGTCGTTCCCGCGCTTGGGCGAGCGCCGCGCGCAACTCGCCGGAACGCTCTCCGGCGGAGAGCAAGCCATGCTCGCGGTCGGGCGCGCGCTCATGCCCTCGCCGCGCCTGGTGCTGATCGACGAGCCGTCGGCCGGCCTGTCCCCCATCGCGCTCGCGGAGTTGCTGGGAATCATCCGCGAGGTCAACCGCACCGGGGTGACCGTGCTGATGGTCGAGCAAAACACAACGTTTACCTTGCGGATCGCAGACACCATCCATGTGATGCAGAAAGGAAGCATCGTGCTGTCATCGGCCGTGTCTGAGTTGTCGGACCCGAACGAACTGCTCGCGCACCTCGGCGTCGGCGCGCTCATGCGCGACCGCATCGCGCGCGAAGTTGCCGCGCGCCGCGGCGCGTCTTCCTGAGTCCCTACGCGCGCGCCGTCGACGGTATCGGCATGCCGCACCTCAAGGGACCACCACGCCGACCGAATTGGATCTCCAGCCGTCACCCCGGAATGCGGCTGCGCGCGACGGCCCGACGGCAACCCACGAACCGCTGACCAGATAACGTCCGGACGGCAAGGAGCCGCCGCCACAGACCGATCCGTCCCACGCGACCTCAGCGGAGCCCTCCTCCCCCGCGCGTAGCACCGCCACCCATGCCGGATGATCGAACTCGCGTCCGAAGGCCCACCGCCACACGACGCCGGAGGCATCCTCCACCCAGAAATCGAACTCCTGCTCGCCCTGTTGGTAGGCCAAGTCTGTAGTCCCGCGGTTTCGCGCCGTGAGTCGAAATACCCAGTTGCCGGAATCCCCTTGGACATCCAACCGCACCTCGACATCCTTGGGAGCCTTGCCGGCGCGTCCGGGCGATCCACAATCGATGGTCCGGCCAACCGAAGACAGGAGCCCGCGCGACGCATCCACCCTCGGCTCCTCAGTACCACGACCTCCGGATGAGCAGCCGGAGCCGACGAGAAGAACCAGAGCCAAGCCTGCGGCACCAAGTCGCCCGAGAGACGCACCGAACAGCCAAGAACTCACAGAATCGTCCACGTTCCACCCCGTTCGCGAGATCAGACTTAGGGCCACGCGCGGCAGTTCCCGGGGCGAGGCATGAGCCCGTCCGCTTCAGGACGCGGTCTACTCCAGGACTCACACCGACCACACGCGACGTTCTCCCAGCGCGGGTATCCCGCCGCCCCGTGCCATCCACGCAAACCCCCGGCGAGCCCCAGACCACTGGACACAAGGCATCCGACCCGAGCGCGCAGGTCACGAGTCCGCGCTCCGAACGCTCAGCAGCTTCCAGCTGCGCATGTGTTCAACGGTCCGAGTTCTGTCGATAGCTGGATGTTGCCGATCGCCGAGAAATACGAAGTATTCCAGTCGTTCTTGGGGCCGCCCCAGAGAATCCCTTTCAGGTTGACGTCTCCGACCGGCAGTCCCTCCCGCGCGATCATCGCGCTCCCGCTATCGCCATTGTAGGAAAACGCATTCGTCACGTACTGACAGAGCAGCGTGATGTTCGTCTCGTCAACATTGATGTCAAGGCATGTGCCCGTGACTGTTCCACTCGAGTAGCCGCTACTCGCACCGACTTTGGCAATTCCGCGTCCCGAGATCGGAGCAGTCTCACCCTTAACCGTGTACTTGCTCGTCCCGTTCCACGCGGGGACCGGGGGCGGGTCACCGGTTGTCGAAGACGCGGATGCGATCTTGCCTTGCTCAACGGTGGCCGTGGGTTGCAGGCTGAAGAAGGCCGAGTCGCTGTATCGACACACTCGCCCTGTTGGGCATCCCATGATCCCTGCGGCGAATTCCGGATCGCGCTCCTCAGTCCCGACCCACACAGCCACAACTGGTTGCCCCATAACCGTGCCCTCTTCGCCACCCCACGTGTCTGTACAGTGGGAGTTGGTCACGAAACCCTGCATGGTGCCCATCTTCGCGTTAAACCCTAGGGTGCACCACCCCCACAGGGTCTCAATCTTCAAACCCCCCACCATTGGCCGATGATAATCCTGAAGATTGCTGCGAAACTGAGGTCGCCTGCCCCGAGCCAGTTTGATCGCGCCTGTCGGAATCCCGACCTCAGCAAGCCTGGCCTCAATCGCAGCCACCTGCTCTGGGGTGCCGTCCACTTCGATGCGGACGACATTGTCGCGCTCTGCCACATCAGTCGATACCGCCCCCGGCATCGACAGGACTTCCTGGGTCGCGCGGGCTTGCCATGTCTTCAACTCCTCAAAGCGGTATGTGCTGGCGACCCCAATGACGGAAAACGTACGTAGGTCCCCGACGACATCGAACAGCGCGTCCGCTGCCTGGATGGCAAGGGCTCGATCCCCGCCGACAACGCCGACATATACCCTGTGTAACGCCTCATCTACAAAGGCGCCTGCAAACTCGGGCACCTGGTGCGAAACCTCGAGGAACACGCCATCGCCAACTGCGGTCACCGATGTTGTTGGGGTGTCCGGTGACGATTCGCTCACCGCGGGAAGAATAAGAAGAAGCACTGTCATCGCGGAGACAAGGATTCGGCTCATCACGCGTCCCCCTTGGGATCGGCAACAGACAGGCAGGCGTTCCGTCCCGGTCGACGCTTTCGGATGCCGAGGATGGATGAGTGGGCCGACGCCAGGACAAAAGAGTAAATAACACACACACACACACTGTCAAGGGCCCGACGAGGGGCTCGCGAACAACGCGATTCGCTGCTCGTAGGGAGGCCTACGCGCGCGCCGCGCGCGCGACGTTGTCGATCAGCATGGCCACGGTCATTGGGCCGACTCCGCCGGGGACAGGAGTGATCGCGCTCGCGATCTCGGACACCGGCCCGAAGTCCACGTCGCCGATCAAGCCGGCGCGCGTCGGCGAACGAAGAACAGCCAAACCCAGTACATCGTTACGCCGAAGCCCGGCGCCAGCAGAATGAGGACGACCCACACCCAAACCCGCGCGCGCGCGGCGTGAACGAGCGACGCGATCGTCACCGACAGCAGGATCAGCGGCAGGACTACGGCCAGGCCACCTCGCCACGGATCCGACGAGGGGGCCCGCGTGACCTGCGCCCACAGAACTAGCGCGACCACCGATCCGCAAACCCCGGGTTGAATACCCGAACTCCAGAGGTTCTCATGGGCAGACTTCCTACGACACGGCTTCCGCTCGGGCTCGCATAGATCGGAATCGACGCTGCGTCCCTTCCCGGGCCAAGGGGATCGGCATTCAGGTCATTCTTGTCGACATAGCCGATCGTCTCGCCGTTGGGACCCACCACGCCGATACGGGCCGGCATCTTCGAGAAATCACCCCGCCCGTCGGCGTCCACCCAAGAGGGCCTTGGTGGGGCGGACCCCGTATCCGTCACAGATGACACAGCGAAGATGCCGCTGAGCACAACGACGATCCCGAGAACGGTCCCGCGCCTGGATGAGGCTCGCATCTCCATCCCCTCCTTGGCTCCGTCATGTCGACGGTGTCAACCGCCGCGTCACCGCCCGACTCCCGCGAGAATATTGATGCGGTGAATATCAATCAAGGGAGCCGCAACCCATGGCCCCGTTACGCGCGCGCCGCGCGCGCGACGTTGTCGATCAGCATGGCCACAGTCATTGGGCCGACTCCGCCGGGGACCGGAGTGATCGCGCTCGCAATCTCGGACACCGGCCCGAAGTCCACGTCGCCGATCAGGCCGCCTTCGGGGCCTTTGTTGGTTCCGACGTCGATCACGACGGCGCCGGGCTTCACCATGTCCGCGGTGAGGGCCTTCGCGTGGCCCGCAGCGACAACGATGATGTCGGCCTCGCGCGTGTGGGAGCCGATGTCGCGCGTGCCGGTGTGGCACAACGTGACGGTCGCGTTCAGGCCCGGGCCCTTCTGTGACAACAGGATCGACAGCGGACGTCCCACCAAGTTCGAGCGCCCCACCACGACCACGTGACGGCCTTCGACATCGACTTCGCCGCGGTGCAACAACTCGACCACACCTGCCGGGGTTGCGGGAACGAAACGCGGCCGCCCCATGGCGAGCAGTCCCTGGTTCTCGGGGTGCAATCCGTCCACGTCCTTGGACGGCAGGATCGCGCACTGGATCTCGAAGGGGTCCGCGTCACACACCTTCGGAAGCGGCAGTTGCACGATGATGCCGTGCACGTTCGGGTCGGCGTTCAGTTCATCGACCGCGCGCAGGATCTCGTCTCGCTTGGCGTCTGCCGGAAGAACGCGGTCGAACGCGACCATACCGGCGGCAACCGCAGCCTTGTTCTTCATGCGCACATAGGTGGCGGATGCCGGATCCTCGCCGATGAGCAAGTCCACGAAACCCGGAGTCACACCGGCGCGCGCCACGCGTTCGGCGACCTCGGCGCGCACCTGCGCGGCGATCGCCTTTCCGTCGATTATTCGCGCTGCCATCAGCCGTGCCGGAAGTGACGGGTGCCGGTGAAGACCATCGGGATGCCGTGCTCGTTCGCCGCGGCGATGACCTCGTCGTCGCGAACCGAGCCGCCCGGCTGGATCACCGCGGCGGCGCCCGCGGCGGCTCCGACATCGAGTCCGTCGCGGAAGGGGAAGAACGCGTCGGAGGCCATGACCGAGCCGCGCGCGCGATCCCCTGCCTTGCGCGCGGCGATCTCGGCCGCGTCCACTCGGCTCACTTGGCCGGCGCCGATCCCAACCGTCGCGCCGTCGGACGCAAGCACGATCGCGTTGGAGCGAACGTGTTTGCACGCGCGCCAGGCGAACAACAGGTCGCGCCACTGATCTTCGGTGGGCTCGGCGCGCGTCACCACGGTCATGTCGGCGCGGTCGTCGGCTGCGGTGTCGGGATCCTGAACCAAGAACCCACCCGAGATCCGGCGGAACGCGCGCTCGACCGGCGGCGTCGCGTCCAGCACCAACAAACGAAGGTTCTTTCGCTCCTGAAGCACCGCGATGGCACCCGCCTCGAATCCCGGCGCGACGATGCACTCGGTGAAGATCTCGGCGAGCATGCGCGCGGCGTCCTCGGTGACGGCGCGGTTGAAGGCGACCACGCTGCCGAAGGCCGACAGGCGATCGCAGTCCAGCGCGCGCGCGTATGCCTGCGCAACGTCGGCGCCGATCGCCAAGCCGCACGGAACCGCGTGCTTGATGATCGCGCACGCCGGCTCGGCGAAATCGAAGGCGGCGCCGAGGGCGGAGTCCAGGTCGAGGTAGTTGTTGAAGGAGAGTTCCTTGCCGTGGAGCTGGCGCGCGCGCGCCAGCGTCCCCGCTGCGGCGTCCTGCTCGACGTACAACGCGCCGCGCTGGTGGGGGTTCTCGCCGTAGCGCAGCAACTCGCCTGAGCGCTCAAGCGCAACGCTGATGCGCTCGGGGAACTCGATGTCTTGCTGCATCCAGGACGAGATCGCGGCGTCGTAGGACGCCGTCAAGGTGAAGGCCTCGGCCGCAAGCGCGCGCCGCGTAGTCGCAGTCAAACCGCCGAGACGGCGGATCTCGTCGGCGACGACCGCGTAGCGCCGCGGGTCCACCACGATGCCGACGCCGGAGTTGTTCTTCGCCGTCGCGCGCACCATCGCGGGACCGCCGATGTCGATCTGCTCGATCACCTCCGGCCACTCCTTGCCGGCCGCGACGGCCTCGCGGAACGGATACAAGTTCACCACCACGAGGTCGATCGGATCGATCCCGGCTTCGGCCAACTGACGCATGTGTTCAGGGTCGGCGCGGTTCGCGAGGATCCCGCCGTGGATGCGCGGGTGAAGGGTCTTAACTCGGCCGCCGAGCATCTCGGGGAATCCGGTGACTTCGGCAACCGGCGTGGTGGTCACGCCGTTCTCAGCGAGGTGCCGGGCGGTGGAGTCGGTGGCGATGATTTTGATCCCAAGGTCGGCGAGATCGCGACAGAACTCGGCGAGGCCGGTGCGGTCAGAAACGGAGACCAGGGCGGTTTTCACAGGCACGGTATCGGGCATGTCGCCACTCTACCGGATGGGCGAAGAGCCCCTACAGGCGCCGCACGCGCCTTCCTTCGACCTCGAGGCGACCTTCGGCAAACAGCCGTATCGCCTCGGGATACAGACGCTGTTCGACCGCCTTTATGCGCTCGTGAAGCATCTCTTCGGTGTCGCTCTCTTCGACGACCACGGCCTCCTGAAGAATGATCGGGCCGTGGTCCACTTCCTCGTCAACGAAGTGGATGGTCGTGCCGGTGATCTTGACTCCCCACTCCATCGCCTCGCGCACGCCGTGCGCGCCGGGGAAGGACGGAAGCAACGCCGGGTGGCTGTTCATCGAGGGGACGCCGAGAGTTCGGAAGTAGATCGGTGAGAGGATCCGCATGAAGCCCGCCTGGATCGCGAGGTCGATGCCGCGCTCGCCCTCGGCGCGCGCGATCGCTTCGGAGAACTCCTCGCGCGAAGCGAAGTCCTTGAAGTCGAACACGAGCACCTCGACGCCTGCGGCCTGCGCGCGCTCGATCGCCTTGACGCCGGGCCTGTCGGTCACCACGAGCGCAACCTCGTAGTGGTCGTCCTGGCCGTCCAGGATCGCCTGAAGCAGCGACCCGGTTCCCGAGGCAAGTACCGCGACACGCAATCTCTTCACGCGCGCAATGCTACCCGGTCGGCGCAGCACGGCCCGGCGGAGGTCTACCATGACGGCGATGGCACGCCCGATCGACTTCTCGGCACTCACGCGCGCGGAACGGCTCGTGCTCGCCTCGGGCGCACTCGGCCTCGTCAACGGGATGATCCCTTGGTGGTACCGAGCCACGACCTCGCAGGGCACCTTCACCTACAACTCCGGATTGCGCGGATGGGGAGTCGTGGCGGTCCTTGCCGGGGCCGCTGCGGTCCTCGGTGCGCTGGCGCGCGGCTGGATCTGGCCGCGCTCCGCCCCCCGCCACGACGGCACCGCGTACCTCGTGCTTGCAGCCGTCGCGCTCGCGGCGCTGTCGGGAGAAGTGGGCGCGCGCGGAGCGTGGATCGGCGTCTGGGTCGCCCTCGCCCTCGCGTTCGCCCTGGGCGCCGCCGCCCTAGCCCGCCGCGCCGAACGCCGCCGCGGCTGGAGCTGAACTAAGAAACCCGGCGCTCGAGGCGCTCGGCGATCCAGACCTTGATCACCGACTGTCGAGTTACTCCAAGACGCTTCGCCTCACGGTCGAGCGACTCGATCATCCAGGACGGGAAGTCCACGTTCACGCGTCGCTGCTCCTCCCCCGGCCTGCGAGCCTTGGACAGGTCGAGGTCGGCGGTGACGTCCTCGCCTTTGTCGAACTTACGGTCGAGGTTCTTCGCCTTCATAGATCGCCACCTCCTCAGCGCGCGCCCTGCGGACCGAAATCAACCTCACCCTTTGGTCGCGGTCAGTGCAGATCGCCGACCAATGCTGTCCGGCAATCTGCCCAATGACGACGTACCGGGGTTCGTCTTCCGTACGAGCCGGGATCTCGACGCGCATCTCGTCAGTCCAGATCGCCTGCGCATCGACGAAGTCGATGCCGTGCTTAGCCTTGTTCGTCTCGCTCTTGCGCCGATCGAACTCGAACTCCACACCCTTGAACTCCACGCCCAGCCCCTGGTCTCCTCAGTATAGAAACTATACCGTTCCGACGTCTAGATGACCAGAGACAGCTCGGATCCGGGTCGCCGCGCACCGGTTCCCGCTCCGACCCCGCAGGGACCCTGAAAATCCCACACTCAATGTTCGTTTTTCATGGTACACTGTGACCATGATCGAGCGGTCGCAGTGGCTGGCGGAGTTGAAGGCCGCTCTGCGGCGAAGCCGAGTTGTTGCCCTCATCGGCCCACGTCAGTCCGGCAAGACCACCCTTGCGCGCGCCCTCGTATCACCCGACTCTCCGAACTACTTCGATTTGGAGGATCCCCGCAGTCTCGCGCGTCTCAACGAACCGATGACCGCCCTCGCACCGCTCAAGGGAACAGTCGTCATCGACGAGATCCAGCGACGGCCGGAGTTGTTCCCCGTACTGCGCGTACTTGCCGACCGACACCCACTCCCTGCGCGGGTTCTCATTCTCGGCAGCGCAAGTCCTCCGCTGCTTCGCCAGTCCTCGGAAACGCTCGCCGGACGCCTCGAGACACTGACGCTCGCGGGGTTCGCGCTGGAGGAACTCGGCGCGGGGGTCCTTCGCAAACACTGGAGGCGAGGAGCATTTCCCCCCGCATACCTCGCTCGTTCCGAAAAGGCGAGCCTGATCTGGCGCGAGCAGTTCATCCACACCTTCCTCGAGCGCGACGTCCCGCAACTCGGCATCACCATCCCCTCGGCCACGCTTCATCGGTTCTGGACGATGCTGGCGCACTACCACGGAGGGGTCTGGAACGCAGCAGCCTTTGCTCGCTCCCTCGGAGTCGCCGAGCCCACAGCGCGACGCTACCTGGATCTCCTCTCCGGGCTGTTCATGGTGCGGCAACTTCAGCCCTGGCACGAGAACTTGAAGAAGCGCCAGGTCAAGTCGCCGAAGGTGTACGTGCGCGATAGCGGTCTGCTTCACGCTCTCCTCGGTCTGACGACCGAGCATGACGTCATGATGCATCCGAAGGTCGGTGCCTCATGGGAAGGCTACGCCCTCGAAGAGACGCTGAAAGCCGTGCGACCGGAGGCCGCCCACTTCTGGGCCACACACACAGGCGCCGAACTCGATCTTCTGCTGGTCAAGAACGGAAGGCGCTACGGCGTGGAGTTCAAGCTCCAGGATGCCCCCCGCGTGACGCCCTCGATGCGGATCGCGATCAGCGATCTTCAGCTGACTCGGCTGACGGTGCTGTACCCGGGAGACCAGTCCTACGAGCTCGATTCTCGCATCGCCGTTGTCCCTCTTGCGCATCTGGCAACGGCCGGAGCCGCCGCGGTGACGAAGAAACCGACACCGCGCAAAGCGGCGACCTGACCCCACCGGACCCCTGGCAACAGGGTGGTTTCTAGCAGCTGCCTTCGTAGTGGAGATTGTGCTGTTGCTGAACGCCGATCCCCACCCCGACTCCCCCAACCCCGACGAAGTAGGGAACACGGCTCTCGTTGTTGGCTCGGTTGGGGTCGCTGCCCGAGAAGACTGACGCGTGAACCCAGACGTCTCCAACGACCCCAACGGCGTTCCAGACGAAATCGCATCGCCGGGCACCACCTGGATCCAACGCAACGGACACCTCGGCAAGGTCAACGCGGTAGTCCGAATCCGGCTGCGTGACCCACACCCTTAGTCGCGCCTCATCCGGTCCCGTCCCACGATTTGAAACGTCCACGTGGATTCGCCGACTCAACCCTGTTCCAACCGGCAGAGACATCACCCCGGTTCGGAGAACCTCCTCCTTCACAACCACGCGATCCACTCCGAAATCCGGCCACGGGACGGCAATCATGACAATGTCGATGTTGCCCGTCTCTTCCCCGAGGGCTACGTGTACGGGTGTCGCTCGAACAGCGGACGTCTCCCCCTCGTACCACTGGTCGTAGTGGGCGTAGTCGTAGCAGTCATAGAAGTAGACCGTGTATTCGCCGGCAGGAAGACCCCCGATCTCGTATCCGCCGCCGGTGTCGGTAAACGTGACGCCGCCCATGGGCTTCCCGTCCATTGAGAAGACGTGCACGCAGATGGCTTGCAGGGCAGAACCGATCTGATCGACGACCTCGCCCGATATCGATCCGCCGAACACCATTTGGGCATCGACACGGACTCCACCACCGGCGGGCACCGAGACGGGATCGGCAAAACCGCGGCTGGGCTTGCCCGAACCCCATTCCTCCAGATAGCGCGTGTAGTACCGACAGTCCGTGAACTGGACCTTGTATGTCCCCGGATCGACGTCCTTGAGCACATACCAGCCCCTATCGTCTGTCCAGGCCTGATAGGTCGGAACTGTCGCATCGTCGGCCCACGCCGACACGCAAATGTCCTTCAGCGCACCGACTTTGCCGGTGACGCCGCCATAGATGTTCCCAACGTCCTGCGCGCGCGCAGGGAGAGCGACGGTCAGCGCAAGCAGTGCGACGGTCGCTCCAATACGGAATCCCTTGGTCATGCTCTCTTTCTTCGCCGATCGAACCCCGAAACCCTGCTATCTCCCATGCGACGTCCCATCAAACCCGCGGGGAACTCTACGGGCTCTCGACCCGCGGGCGCCGGCCTAATTGGCAGACAAGAAACTCGTCCTGTTCGTCGCGCGATTGGAGCTCAAACCGCAACTGGACGCAATGACGGTGACGAGCGCGCCACCGACCATTACGCCGATCCGATTCCGGAGACCCCCCACGGCCGACAGTTTAGATCTTCCCATCACGTACGCCGCAGACCTGCTTTGTTCTTACCTTGCGGCGAGCCGAATGCTGTTGCCCCCGCCCGCCGAAGCGCTGATACCGGCCGCAATGGCGCTCAAGCCCCGTTCTTGGCTGGTCTGGTCCGGTGCGCGCGCCCGCGGCCTCGAGGGCTACTAACGAGCACCGCCGGACCCTCTTCGTGGCCCACATAGGGAACGGCGCTTTCCTGAACGATGCGCGCGACCTCGACCCGCTCCCGATCGCGCTCCAGGCGCGCGGCCATGCGACGCACTTCGAGAGCTCCGTTGACGGCCGCCAGGAAATCGGCTCCTTTGCCGGCCGGGAGTCCCTCACCGAGCGACGCGGCGAACCAACGAGTCACGTCGGACCACCGCCAAATGCGCCCTCGGGACTTGAGGTGCGATATCGGGGACGGGAACCCACCCGGGCCGCGCTCGCCGGCTATCAGAAGTCGTACGCTCTCGCGGGTCCGGCCGGTTCGCTCGGCGATGTCCGCAGCCGTCACGAGATCCTCAGGCTCCACCCGGATCACTCGCAGACCGGGAACGGCCGACTCGACTGCCCGCTTCGCCGATCCGACGGCTTCGGCCAACGAGCGAGACCGCCGCGTGAAATCGGCGTACTGGCATCCGTCCACTTCCCCGAACGTTGCGTCACCGCAACCGGCATCAAAGAGAGCGTCAACCGCCGCGTCACTGAGCGCGTCCGCGCCCTCCAAAACCAAGGTGAACTCGTAGGTGGCCATCTCGCTATCTCCTGCCCGCCGCGACGCATCGTGCTTCACCCCAGCGATGTCCCGAAGCGCGCGGACTCACCCACCAGCCGCGCGACTCCGCAAACCGCAAAGCCGCCTCAACCTCCTTCTTGGGATGGCGCGCGCGCACCCGATCATCGCTCGCCCGTTGGCACTTGTCAACGGCTCGGCGCGGGCCCGTCTAACGCGTCGACAGGAAGTACGACCTCTGCACCCAAGGAAGCGAGAGGCTCTTCCTGGTGCCGGTCGTCAGATCAACTCGGAAAACGGGCCCGATGGCGGCCCACGGAGTCTCCCAGCAATCATCGACATTGCATGGACGGGTCTTCGTCAGCACCAGTTCGTCGTTCGACACCCACATCGCATCAACCGCATCATCGGCGACCTTCCGCTCGGTTCCGACCGCAAGATCGAAAACGTACGCTGCGGGGTGCTTGCCGGACGTGTCGTACGCCAAACGAGTCCCGTCGGGTGAGACCGAGGGCCGCATGGCGTCGTGACGGACCGCCAGAGTCTGCCTCGACCCAGTCACCGGATCGAACGAATACCACACGCGGCGGGAGTCCAGCTCGGGGGTGGCAAGCTTGTACGAGTCGCGATAGGTGCTTCGGTAGTAGATCCGGGATCCGTCTGGCGACCACGTGGCAAACGTGCCCTCCCCGGGCGGAGCAACATCGCTGCCGTCCGGTCGAACGACGAACATCGTGACCCCGGTGAGCCCGTCGTCGGAGTAGAGAATCTCCTGGACGAGAAGCATCCGCCCATCCGGCGACCAAGATGCTTCCGCATCCTCGTCCTCTGCCGACTCGCGCAGGGCAGCGTCTCCGAGAGCACCTAGCCGGTGCACCTTGCCGGTCGCACGGCAGTAGTGCATCGCCGTCAGCGCTACCGAGGACACGTCAACTTCCTGAGACTGAGACCGCGTGAGACTCAGTGCCGACCCGGTGGGATCCCACGCGCCGGGGGTGAAATCCCCTTCGAGCAGGACACGGCTCTTCCCGGTCCGCAGATCAATCTCTATAACCCGGGATTCGTCATAATCGCCCAGCCCGTAGCTGATCGTTTCCGGACCGGAGAAGTCGGCACCATTGACAGCGTGCTTCCCACCTCGCACCAGGCGCCGAGACTTGTCGGTCTTCATGTCGTAGATCCAGAGGTCGTTCGCATAGCCCACGCCGGTGGGCCGCGCAAAGAGGATCCGCTCGACGCCGCCGGGCGGACGGTCGATGGCAGCGCCGGGGACGACCGGACAGGGACCCACCGACGCTGCCGCGGATGGCGCAGGACTCGAAGACCCGATGGCGCTGTTCGTCGCGCGATTGAAACTCAAACCGCAACCGGATGCAATGACGGCGACGAGCGCGCCACCGACCATTACGCCGATCCGATTCCGGAGACCCCCCACGGTCGGAAGTATAGGGCGGCTCCCGGGGGCGCTCATCATCGGCGTGCACTGAGGACGGACGACGCATTGAAGTTCCACACTCGTCGGCACCGTGCCTCTATTTCTGGAGATGCTCCGCAGCGACAGAGGTAGGCTCTGCTCGGCCGTACGCAAGTCGAAGCGCTGGGATCAGCAATGATCGCGTGTGAGAGTGTCTCAAAGACGTACCGGATCCGAGACCGCCTCGGGTGGTTCCGGCGCGGTCCAGCGCGCGCCATCCCGGCGCTGCACGAGGTCTCGCTCAGCATCGAGCAAGGTGAGATCGTCGGGCTGCTCGGCCCGAACGGCGCCGGCAAGACCACCTTGCTGAAGATCTTGTGCACGCTGGTGCTTCCAGACGCCGGGCGCGCGCACGTCGGCGGCTTCGATGTCGCATGCGACGCGCGCGCGGCGCGCATGGCGATCGGGTTCGTTCCGGCGAGCGATCGCAGTCTGCACTGGAAGCTCACGGCCCGCGAGAACCTCGCGCTCTACGGCGGGCTCTACAACCTGTCCCGCTCCACCGTGCGCTCACGTTCGCATGGGACCCTAGCGAACGTCGGCCTCGCGGACTTCGTCGACGTCCCTGTCGAGAAGTTCTCAACCGGGATGCGCAAGCGCCTCATGCTCGCGCGCGCCTTGCTGCACAACCCGGCTGTGCTCCTTCTGGACGAACCGGGAAGCGGCCTGGACGTGCTCGGTAAGCGCGAGATGTGGACATCGCTGCGGCAAGCGGCCGCCGAGCACGGCGTCACCACGCTCATTGCGACGCACGACATGGAAGAGGCCGAAGTACTTCCCGAGCGACTGCTGCTCATCGATCGCGGAACTTTGCGCGCGGACGGGACGGCCACCGATCTGCGCCGGCGCGCAGGGCGGGAAGATCAAAGCCTCGGCGACGCATTCCTCGCTCTCACCGGAAGCTCACTTGAGGACTCCGAATGAGAGCTGTGCTTGCCCTGCTGCGCGCCGAGATGCTGCGCCGGCGCGCGTATCCGCTTCAGATCCTCGGCCTGACGCTCAGCCCCTTTCTTGTCGTCGGCCCGTTCGTGTTCGTCGGGACGATGTTCCCGGACCCGAAGGTGCGAACATCGGTCGCCGTGGGCACGATCCTTTGGTACTGGCTCTCGATGTTGTTCTGGGGAGTCGGTTTCGGAATCCGCGAAGAGATGGAAGAGGGCGTATTCGAGAGCATCGCGGCAACACCGGCGCGCCTCCAGTCGCTGCTGGCCGCCAAGGCGCTGGACGTCCTCGCCGGCAACATCTACTTGACTGTGTGCACCTTTGCGCTCCTTCGCTGGACGGCGAACGTGACGGTGGCCGTCCCGTGGAGCCGCATCGTGCCGGTAGTGATGGCGGCCGCGTTCGCGCTTTCGGCGCTCGCCGTGGCTTACGCGGCACTCGTTCTGGCTACCCGGCAGGCTTCTGGGATTGGATCCATGACGCAGCAAGCTCTCGGAGCGCTCTCCGGCATGACGGCGCCCGTCTCGACGCTCCCGCGCGCCGCCCGATGGGCAAGCGCAGCCGTGCCGCTCACGTACGCAATCCAGGGCGCGCGCGCGGCCCTGGAAGGACGATGGCCGTGGAGCGAAATAGCCGTCTTGGCGGCCTTCGGAACCGGGATGCTGGTAGTCGGTCTGGCGGTCTTTGCGCACGCCGAGCGGCGCGCGCGCACTACGGGAACGCTCGGGGAGTATTGATGGCGGCTTTTGAAGCGACGTTGCGAGGGTCGGCAGCCCTGGCTGCAGCATCGCTTCGCGGACGTTCTCGCTACCGGCTGGACTACATCACGTCCACCGTCGGTCCACTGCTGTGGGTTATCCCCGCGCTCCTCACGCTTCGCTTTGCTGAAAGCTTGGGAATGGGTGATGCGTTCAAGGATGCAACCGGGATCGCGCGTTCGCGCGCGCCGCTTTACTTCCTCGCCGGTGCCGTCTACTGGAACTACGTGGAGGGCGTCTGGAGCCTCGCCATGAACGTGCGCGGAGCGATGCGCAGCGGAACGCTCGAACCGCTTTGGTGCACGCCGGTCCCGCGCCTCGCGCTGGTTGCCGGCTGGTCGGCGGGAACCCTGGCCTCAATCACCCTGCAGTCGGCAATCGCGTTCGCCCTCCTCGCGATCGTGGGTGGAACGCCGCCGGTCGTTTCCTGGGTGGGGGTCGCTGCGCTGTTGGCGGGATCGGTGCTGGCCGCATACGGCTTCGCGTTCGTGTTGATCGGCCTCACTCTTCGTTTCCGAGATGCCGAATCGATCGTGAGCATGCTCGGGAACGCCGCTCCGCTTCTCGGGGGCGTCATCTTCCCCGTGGCGCTTCTGCCACTCCCCCTGCGCCTTCTCAGCTATCTCTTCCCATTCACCTACGGCGCAGACTTGCTCCGTTCGCTCTTGGCCGGAAGCCGCACACTGCTGCCCGCACACGTCGAGGTGCTGGTCCTGGCCGCCATGGCAGTCGTGCTCCCGGTGCTCGGCTGGTGGGGTCTGGTCCGGCTCGAGCGCGGTGCGCGCGCCCGCGGCCTCGAAGGCTACTAGCCGATTGCTCGACCGGTCATCGTTACGCAATGCGCGCGAACGACCGGAAAAGCAAGGACCTAACAAATAGCCTTTTCGGGGCATGGAATCGGCTTCGCACCGTGAAGAGAATGAGGCATGACCCAAGGACATAAGGCCTCACTCGAGCAGGAGATGAGCCTGCTGCTCGAACTCAGTCGCGACGTTTCGAGCACACTTGACCTACAGGCCGTCCTCGACAAGAGCCTTGCGTCGCTGCGGCGTCTGATCGTGTTCGACGGTGGGTCAATTCAGTTGGTTGTCGACGGCGCCTTGCAGTTGGCCGCCACCGACCCCCCCGCGCCCCCCGAGGCGTACGCAGTTCGGCTACCGCTCGGCCGCGGACTCGGCGGCCGAATCGCCGTCACTTGCGAACCGCTCTACTGTCCCGACGCGACCGCCGACGCGCGCGCCGACCCCGAAGGACTCGCCAAGGCGGCGACGGCCGGAATCCGCAGCTACTTCGGTGCACCCCTCATCGAGCACGGAGCAGCGATCGGCCTCGTTCAACTCGATTCGGGCACCGTCGATGCGTTCCCGGCAAACGCGCGCGCATTCGTACTGGCGTTCCTCCCCACGATCACCGCCGCCGTGCAAAACGCTCGACTGTTCAATCGCGAGGTCGAAACGCTCAACCTCCTTCGCGAAGCGGAGAACATCAAGAGCGACTTCCTCGCACTCGTGTCGCACGAATTGCGGACCCCGCTCACCGTGGTGATCGGGATAGCCGACACCCTCGCCGGGCACACGGCGGAGTTCGACGCCGACACGATCAAGGACCTCGCCCGACGGATCGGCCGAAACGGCCAGGTACTGATGCGCCTGATCGAGGATCTGCTCGACCTGTCCACGATCGAACGTGACGTGATGAACATTGAAGTAACCTCATTGGACGCAGAAGAGTTGATCCGTGAGGTCGCCGACGGCATCCACGCCGAACGCCCACTGCGCATCCGGATCGCGCCGGGATTGCCGCCGGTCCTGGCGGATGCCGACCGACTGACACAGGTGTTGCGAAACCTCCTCAGCAACGCGGTGAAGTTCTCACCGCCGGGCACGCCAATCGAGGTACACGCCGAGATGGAAGGCGATCGAGTCGCAGTGAGCGTTACGGATCATGGCCTCGGCATCCCCAAGGAGTTCCAGGAGCAAGTCTTCCAACGGTTCTTCCAGGTTGAGCGAACGACGACGCGCTCAGTCGGCGGAATAGGCATCGGGTTGTACCTCGTGCAACATCTATGCAAGCTCATGGGCGCTTCCGTGCGCATCGACAGCTCGCCGGGGCACGGCAGCACCTTCACCGTCGTGCTCGCGGCGGCTGCCAGCGGGGCCAACGCTCTGCTCGATGCATGAGCAGCCCTATCGAACCGGCCCGGGCGCCGGGACACCTCGGACGTTTCGCCTACTCCTTCGGCTGCGCGTCAACCCGATCCGATCATTCGATGACCATCCTGCCCGGAATCACTTCAGCCACGCGCTACGGCGCTCGATGCCTACGAGCGAGATGGGGTAATAGGGGAGGACTACCGTGCGTCGATTCATTTGCTTGTCCGCGCTTCTCACGTGCGCGCTGGTGTCGTTCGTTACCATTCCCGCGCGCGCATTGTCGCTGACGACTGTCGTCGTCACTTTCGACACCCGGCCGACCGCCGACATGCTCGCCGAGGTCTCCGGTGTCGCCGTTGCCGTCCACGGGTTCAAGCATCTGCCGGCCGCGGTCGCCGTCGTGGCGCCGGGCGACGCAGGCCTGCTGGCGAACCTGCCGAGCGTGCGCCGCGTGTATCCGAACCGGGCCTTCACGTACCTGCTGCGGCAATCGACGCGCACGGTCCGAGCAGACCAGGCATGGGACCTCGGGTACAACGGCGCGGGAATCGGGGTGGCGGTAATCGACGCCGGCGTCGATGGGTCGCGTCCCGATCTTTGCGCCGCGCCGCAATTCTGCACCGGCACGGCCGTCAAGACCGTGCAGAACGTGAAGTTCGTCGGACGCCAGGACCTCGGCGTGGATCCGGTGTTGGTCCTTGAGGACCAGATAAACACCGACACGTCTTCCGGACACGGTTCCCACGTTGCCGGGATCGTCGGCTCCTGGGGCGTCTCCAGCGCCTACGAAGACGGCAAGTACCGCGGCGTCGCGTGGGGCGCGGACATCATCGGGCTCGGAACCGGTGAAGTCGCCACCGTCGACAACGTTCTCGCAGCCTACGACTGGGTCATCGCACACAGAGACGAGTACAACATCCGGGTCATCAACAACTCGTGGGGCCCGGGCGCCGGCGCACCCTTCGACCCCGAGGATCCGGTCCAGCGCGCAACGACGGCCGCGCACGACGCGGGGATCGCCGTCGTTTTCGCGGCCGGCAACGAAGGCCCCACCACCGACACTCTCAATGCGTTCTCGGCGAACCCGGATGCGATTTCAGTCGCGGCCGGGATGAAGGGCGGCCAGATCGCGTTCTTCTCCTCGCGCGGCGTGCCCGGCAGTTCCTTCTGGCACCCGACGGTCACCGCACCCGGGTACTTCATCGCCTCGGTCCGTGCCTCGACGGGCTTCTACGGCGACGTCGCCGACGCAACTGCGGGACCCAACCCGGATCTCGTGACCCCGCCGGACGACGTCTACTACGCGACATCCAGCGGCACGTCCATGGCGGCACCCCACGTCGCCGGCATCGTCGCGCTGATGCAGCAGGCTTCGTTCCAGAGTCGCGGCGCCTACCTCACTCCCGACCAAATCAAGAACATCCTGCAGAACACCGCGGTTTCGAACGACCCGGCGCGCGGTTCCGGCGGTCTTCCCAACTACCAGCGGTACACCATGGGAGCCGGCTACGCGGATGCGCTTGCCGCCACGACCGCGGCAGCTGCGGGCACGATGACTTCGGCATACAACCCACACACCGTCTACGACGTCCGGACCTTCTCCGGCGACATCGGACCGTCGACGGTGTTCGGGGTGTCGCAATCCGTCACCTCGACCTTCCAGGTCAACGCCGGCGCGATCTCACTGGACGCGATGATCGACTGGTCGCAGAAGGCGAACGGCCTCGATTTGGAGCTATACAACCCGTCGGGTGCGCTCGCGCACTCCACGTTCCTTCAGTGCAACCCCGACGCAGAGCCGAACGGCTTCTCGTGGTTCTGCACCCAAACCGCGAACCAGCGCATCGTGATCACGGCACCGGCTCCCGGCACGTGGACGGCCGTCGCACGCGGAACGATCTCGGCCGTAGACACGGTCAGGGGCACGTGGTCCGCGGTCTACCCCGACACCACCACACTCCCACCCGCCCCGGCGCCGGCGTCGATCACAGTCGCTGCCTCGTCACCACCGGCGAGCACGACCGGTCAGAGCGCCGCGGGTCAAAGCGTCGCGTTCGTGGCCACCGTGCACGACGCGGCCGGCAATGCGCTGCCGAACGCACCGGTCGCATGGACGAGTTCGGGTGTGGGCCGAATCGAGTTTGGGGAGACCACGACGCACATCGACGGGACTGCCGACGCGTCTGCGCGAAGCGACGTTGCCGGTAGCCAGACGATCACGGCATCCTCCGGGGAAGCAAGGGACTCGGCGAACCTCACGTGGATCGGCGTGACGTTGCCCGGCACCACGAGCACGCCCGGCCGAGCGTCGGGCGGCGGTTGGATCCCCGGCGCCTCGTCACCCAAGAACACGTTTGGGTTCTGGTCCGAATACCGCGCCGAATGGACCGGCCCCCAAGGGGAAGTCTCGTTTAACGACCACGCCGATACAAAGGTGAAGGCGGCCGGCGTGAACCGACTCGAAATCACGGGGAGCACGGCAACGGTAACCGGCACGGCGACCGTCAACGGCAGTTCGGGTTATCGCTTCCAGCTCACCATCGCCGACGACGGGACACCCGGTCACGGCAGCGACACATTCGACCTCCGGCTGACCGCCGACCTGGACCCGCTGTGGACGTACCGGGCCACGGGAACGCTCCGGGGAGGCAATATCGTCGTGACGCGCGACTAGCCCTACAACTACGCCGGCACTCCGGCTCGTCGCATCCCCGCCACTCGCCGTCATCTCGCGGCGGGACCGGCGAGCGCGAGGTGCGGGGCGTATGTCCGGTCCAAACGGGCGTCACTGTGCACACGCGCCGGCCAGGTCTGGTCCAGAACCGCAGCGATGTGCTCGGCGGCGAGCGGCTTGCTCAGCAAGTAGCCCTGCGCGACGTCGCATCCCAGGGCGCTCAGTCGGTTCCACGCAAGCTCGGTCTCGACTCCCTCCGCAACGACGCGAAGACCGAGCGTCCGTCCAAGGTCGATGATCGAACGCACGATAACGGCGTCGTCCTCGTCGGCCGTCATGCCCATGACGAACGAGCGATCGATCTTGATCTCGTCTACAGGCAGTCGCTGCAGATACGACAGAGAGGAATACCCGGTGCCGAAGTCGTCGATCGAGATCGCAATCCCCATCGAACTCAACCGGGACAGGGTGCCGATCGATCGCGCCGGGTCGGTCATGATGTTCGTCTCGGTGACCTCGAGAGTGAGCGACGACGGATGAACTCCGGCGTCACGCAGGCGTCGCGCGATCTGATCCGGGAGCCCTTGATCCAGCAGCGTTCGTGCGGAGAGGTTGACGGCCACACTCAGGTGGCGCCCGGCCGCCGACCACTTGGCGGATTGGCGAAGCGCGGCATCGAGCACCCAGTAGGTCAACGGACCGATCAAGCCGGTCTGCTCGGCGAGCGGAATGAAGTCGTCCGGCGAGACGAGGCCGCGACGGGGATGATTCCAGCGCACGAGCGCTTCGACGCCGGTGACCACGCCGCTGTCGATATCGGCCTTCGGCTGGAAGAACAGCATCAGCTCGTCCGATTCGATCGCATGCCGCAACTCGCCGACCAGGGCCAGCCGCGCGGGACTGTAGGGGTCGCGCTCGGGCGCGTAGATCTGCGCGCCGGCCTGCTCGCCCTTCGCGAAGTACATGGCGACGTCGGCGCGCTGCATCAAGGTGTCGGAGTCCTCACCGTGTTCGGGATACAGCGCGATGCCGATGCTCGCGCCGACGGTGATCGTAACCTCCTGCAGAACGATGGGCTGCTCGAGTGTGGCGCGCACGGCCTCGGCGACGCGCAGAGCGTCGACGGTGTCGGAAAGCCTCGGCAGGACGACGGCGAACTCGTCGCCTCCCAGCCTGGCAACGGTGTCACCTTCTCGCAACGAACCACGCAACCGGCGCGCCATCTCCTGCAACAGCAGATCTCCGTTGTGATGGCCGAGTGTGTCGTTGACTTCCTTGAAACGATCCAGATCGATCATCATGATGGCGACTTGGTCTCCGGCGCGCGCGGCGGCCAGGACCGCTTGCCGCGTGCGATCACGGAGCAGCGTTCGATTAGGCAGGCCGGTCAGCGCGTCGTGAAGGGCTTGATGCTGGTTCTGCTCTGCCTGGATCTTGAGCCGATCCACGAGTTCGCCGTTGTGAACCATCGCGCTCGCGTGATTGGCAAACGTTTCGAAGAGCTTCAGGTCCTCGTGGTCGAAAGTGCCGACGTCCCCGAGGCGGTTGCGGACCATGATCGTTCCGGCAACCTTGTTCGCGACGTACAGCGGCGCCACCATCGCGTCGCGGATCCCCTGCGACTCGAAATGCTCACGGAGGCGCTCGTTCTTGATCGGGCGAGGTATCAGCACCGCCTGCGCTTCCGACGCAACACGCGCCCACACGCCCTCGCCGGGATCAGGCCGCGCGGGCTCGGTAACGACATCGCCACCGTCGGCCCGGACGTACGTGCTCGTCGCTTCATGCTCCTCGTTCGCAAAGGCGACAACCTCCGCCGATTCCGCATTGAACATCGCGCAGAGTTGCCGCAGTATCTCGGGGATGATGGAGCCCTCTTCGAGGGGCTTCTCGACGATGCGCGTCGAGTCGTAGAGAAGCTCGAGACTTCCGTACCGCTGCCGGGTCGTGACGTACGCGCGGTAGGTGACGATCATGACGGCGGCCGCGATCGTCAGCAGCCATGCCGCGCGCGAGTCGTGCCAGATCACCGTTGCAGCCAGAAGCGCAAGGCCGGTATTGGTCGCGGTGGCAACCAGCCCGAGTCCCGGGAGACCGCGAAGGGCATGCCACACCAATCGTCCTTCGAGCAGCGAAACCGCGAGAGTGATCATCAATGCCGACGCGAGATCGATCGTGAGCGTGGCGCCGAGCGCGGCCGCCCACCACCGGGGCCCGAGGGGCTCGGAGGCACTCGCGAAGCACTGGAAGACGACGACGGCCAGCGTGGTACCGATCGCGTACTGGCTCAGGTTGAAGACGAACTTGACCAGCGGTTGCCTGCGGTGGATCGCGAGCGCCACCGCTGATCCGGTGACGAGGGCCAAGATCAGCTCCGACGGCGGAGCGAAGAGCAATCCCAGGACGATCGGCAATTCGCTGATCGAGAACGAGTGCGTGTCCCTGCGGACGTGCACATGCACGGCGAAGATCTCAGCCAGGCAGAACATCGCCGCAAGGAGCGTCCAGTGGATCCGGACGGGGGCACCGACCGGCGCCAACCCGCGGGTAACCCACACGTAGCCGGCCGCGGCAAGACAAGCCAAGAGTACGTTCAGGATCCAGACCCGGCGCGAACCGCACATAACCTAATCCCAGCTCCTCGCGGACCAGCCCTCGTCGGACCACGACCGGCCCGACCAGGATCTGCCCGACCAGGATCTGCCCGACCAGGACCTGCCGGACCAGGTTCGGCCGTCCCAGGTGTTGTCCGACCACGTGCGGCCCGACCACGTGCGGCCGGCGAAATCGTTCGCCGTCCAAGTCGCTCCCGCCCAGTCGACGGTGCGCCAGACGCCACCCACCCACGTGACGCCTCGCAGGAACTGGTCGGTCCACGCCACGGCATCCCAGCCGACGCCGAAGAGGTCCTGCTCCCCGGTCAGTGCGACCGTGCCGTCCACGATGCGCAGTGAGCCGCGCGCCGCCTCAAGCGACCCAAGTCCCGTCGCGGGAACAAAGAGCTGCTTGGTCAGCAGCGCCGAAGGCGTCGTCTTGCCGAGCGCGACCTTGAGGTCGAGTGCACCCGCGCCTTGCGCCGCAACGGTTGCGCTCGGGATCTTCGTCGCCGATTGCCTCAATAGGGCCTTGATTTGATCCGGCGAGATGGTGGGCCGCTGTTGGAGGATCAAGGCTGCGGCGCCGGAAACGACGGCGGTCGCTTGTGAAGATCCGCTGCCTCGGAAGAACCGCCCACCGACGCGCGCAGATGGGAAGAGCTGGTCGATGTCCGATGCCGGGACGCGCAGTGACGCGACCGAAGTCCCCGGAGCAACGACGTCGGGGTTGCGCACACCGTCTCCCCGGCTGGACCACGACGGGATCGTCGCGTCGCTCGTGCCGTACAGCCCGCCCGGATCGGTGTACCCACCCACCGCGATGACGTAAGGATCAATGGCCGGGTTCGTCATCCCGATGCTCTCGCCGCCGCGATTGCCGGCAGACACCACGACGACCAGACCCTTGCGCCAGGCAACTTCGGCCGCATAGGACAGCGGGTCAAGAAGGTAGCTCTGCAGACCGTAGCTTCCGAACGAAAGGTTCAAGACTCGGATGTTCAGACCGTCGCTCCTTGTGTGGTTGACGACCCAGTCGATGCCGGCGATCACTTGAGAAACGTCCGTCCACCCTTGCGCGTCGGCCACCTTCACGCTCACAACGCGCGCGTCGGGAGCGATGCCGAGGAAGCGACTGGTGTTGCCGGCCTTCACCGCCGTGGCCGAATCGCGTCCGGCGATGATGCCCGCCATGTGCGTGCCGTGACCGAACGCATCTTTGTTGCGTAGGTTCGGCGCCTGCGACTCCACGGAGAAGTCCGGACCGTAGACAACCTTTCCGGCGTCGTTGAGGCCTTGCACGTTCGCAACGCCGGAGTCGATCAACGCAACGTCGACTCCTTTGCCCGTGAAACCCTTGGCCCAGTAGCTGCTCGCGCCGGTGACTTTCTGCGCGATCGTGTAAAGGGAATATGGATCGGTGCCGGCGTCGTACCCGTTGGTCGCGGCGGCAAGCTGCACACGCCCGTTGCGGGTGACCGCCAAGATCCCGGACTCGGCGCTGAGACGATCCAACGACGCGCGCGGCACCTCGGCGACGAGGCCGCCGATAATGCCGATGCGGCGGACGGTGATGCCGCCTTCGCGCTCAACCGCGCGCTCGGCAGCCTGGGGCGATCCCGGAAGCGTACGCACGATCACCGAGACCATGTCCACGGTCGACGACGATCCGGACCGCGTGTCGCCCCAGGAACTGATCGCCAAGACGGCGACAATCAGTGAGGCTGCAACCGCGGACCTGCGACTCAGGCGCCTCTTCCCCATCCGTGCGTTCGCGTCCATAGCAATGCCTCCGCGTCGTTCTCGTACGTCTATGTACGGAGCCCACCAATCCCGGAAACATGGCCTCCCGCCGTCATTCCACGCGCGCGCAGCCACTACGCGAGCTATCGATCTCTCTAACTACGCCGGCGTGATCGCTCCATGCTTCATGAGGCGGCTGCCTCATGAGGCAGGGGCCTCCGCAGGCCGACTCTGATCATTGAGGGCTTTGTATTGACGAGGTGGTCCGTGTGCGCATCCTGCTGATCGACGAAGACGCATCCACGATCGAGTTGTGCCGACTCGCCTTCGA
Organism: Actinomycetota bacterium; assembly: GCA_041658565.1. Taxonomy (NCBI): domain Bacteria; kingdom Bacillati; phylum Actinomycetota; species Actinomycetota bacterium. Next base: position 37,228 of record JBAZZY010000010.1, read on the forward strand.
GTCGGAACGGCATGACCTAAGGGCCGCGCCCGCGGATCGCGATGCCATTCGTGCGGCGGTCGCTCCTCACGTCGATGCGATCATCCTCGACAGTGCGTCCACCGGCATCCGAGACGGAGAAGACCTGATCGAGATGCTGCGATCCATCGAGGGCGCGCGCGCGACGCCGTTCGTCGTACTGACGGCGCGCGCGCGTCTGGAAGACGAGATCCGAGCGTGGGAAAGAGGTTCGGATGCGTTTGTGCGCAAGCCGTTCTCACCCGTCGGCCTGATCGACGTGGTAGTCGCGGTCGCCGACATGACGCCGAAGGAGCGGTGCGTGAGGAGAAACGCGATGCTCCGCCGAGTCCGAGCCGTGCACGATCGAGTCGCATGGGCCCGTGAGGAGCGAAGGATGCACGCGGGGCTGGGATCCCTTACTCCGGTCGAGCGTCGCGTCGCGAATCTGGTCGTGGAAGGCGTGCGCCTCAAGCCGGCTTGCGCGCGCCTCGGCGTCGCGGAAGGCACGTACTGGGCCCACAAAGGCGCCATCCGCCGGAAGCTCTCCGTCCCGCGCAACGAACCACTCGAGTCATTCCTGCGTCGCCTGGGATCGCCTTCAGAGTGTCAACGCGTCGGCTGACCGGATCCGGCCGGTGCCTCCTGTCAGAAACCCTCGCGCGCGGCGCGGTGGCAGACACTCCGCGTCAGATCTGCTGGACGGCCACGCCGTCCGCGCGCGCGGCGAGCGCACGCAGGTCCGTCAGATCTTGAGTGAGGACGATCCCATCGGACTCGGCCATGGCAACAACGATGGCATCGACGGCTGAGCCGCGTCGCGCGCGCGCGCGAAGAGCTGCCGCGCGTCGTGCGATCGCCACGGAAACCTGCTCTTCGACGAGACACATCTTCAGGAATCGATTGGCGTTCGCATCACAGCCCGCATGACCCGCGAGTGACTCGACGAGCACCGGTGAGGGAACCACGGGAGGCCACATCCCAACTTCCCGAAGGGCGGTGATGCGCGCAACCGCCATCGTCGATCGCTCCGCCAGGCGCGAGACCGCACCGGAATCCAACACGACTCCGCTCAATCAGCCGGCCTTCGATCTCCGACTGGTCGCGCGCTTTGCGAGCGACCGCGCCGCGCGCCACTCGGCCGGCGAGGGTTCCCCCACCTCGGCCACGAGATCTGCCAGGTAGTGCTCGGTGTGCAACTCCGCAGCCCGTCGCCTGACCTCCGCGCGCACAGCGTCCTGGAGCAACTGCGAGGCGGGAAGGCCGTGCTCCTTGAGTTCCCGGTAGAGATCGGCCGGCAAGTACACCTGAACCCGTGGCATACGCCTAACTATACACCCTAGAGACGACCAGCGTCTGCAGGGCATTCAAGACTTCATCCGGTCGGCACTCGATCATCGGGTTGGAAGAAGACGAATCGCTCCCACGCCTCCGGATAGCATCCGCGGACCCCTTCAGGAAGCTCGGTCACTTCCTCGGTCCGCAACATATCCACCGTGAGGGCCGACGACTGCTGACCAAGGCGACGCCCATCAAGCTCATAGGTAATGTCGACTCCCCGGACAACGTGATGCCCGGGCTGCTTTGCCCGCAAGAAGAACGCGACCGCGAACTTGTCTCCGACGTCCACCCGGAGGTTTCGGATGTTGTACGTCGGCCCAAACCCGGCGGGTGGCCAATGCGTACAGATGTATCCCGGGGACAGGCCTCCCGTTGTCACGTACCGATCGCTACGCAGGAAGTCGATGCGGGCCGCGAGCAGTTCCACCGAGTCCGGCATCTCATGAGGGCGCGCGCCAAGGAGCGTGACCAAACGCTGCACGGTGAAGACCTCGGCCTGAACGAATTCCACCACATCCAGGGTGTTCGGAGACTCGACGAGGACGCGTGCGCTGCGGGACACCAGAGCATCGCCTTCCGCGGCCTGCTCGACCGCACCACCCCCGCTGCACGCCACAAGCGCTACGAGGGCAATGATGAGGACGCGTTCGCTGCGGAACACCACTCCGCCTCCCGAAGACCCTCCCATGGCTCGCACGCTAACACGCGGCGGAATGTCGCGGATCTTACGCAATGAGGGCCGCGCGAAGCGCGGCCCTCATTGCAGCGTTGCGCGCGTTAGCTCAGAGACTTCACTGCCAACTCGGCGGCCTCGGTGGGGTTGGTGCCCACCTTGATGCCGAAGGACTCGAAGGTTTCCTTCTTCGCCTTCGCCGTGCCCTTGGATCCGCTGACGATCGCGCCGGCGTGGCCCATCCTCTTGCCTTCAGGCGCGGTGAACCCTGCGATGTACGCAGTTACCGGCTTGGTGACGTTCTCGGAGATGAACTTCGCAGCCTTCTCTTCTTCGTCGCCGCCGATCTCGCCGATCAGCACGATGGCCTCGGTCTCGGGGTCGGCCTGGAACAACTTCAATGTGTCGATGAAGTTCGTCCCGACGATCGGGTCTCCCCCGATGCCGACGCAGGTGGACTGCCCGACGCCGGCCGAGAACATCTCGTACATGACCTGATAGGTCAGCGTCCCAGAGCGCGACACCAAACCGATGGGACCCTGTCCGGTGATCTCGCCGGGGATGATGCCGAGGTTCGCCTTGCCGGGAGAGATGAGACCCGGGCAGTTCGGACCGATGAGCGTCACGCCCTGCGCGCGCACGTACGGGTAGACCTCGGCCATGTCGCGGGCCGGGATTCCCTCGGTGATGCACACCACGAGCTGACATCCCGCAGCCACGGACTCCACGATCGCGTCGGCCGCGAAACGAGCCGGCACGAAGATGAGCGATGCATTCGCGCCTTCCTTGGCGACGGCGTCGGCGACGGTGTCGAACACCGGAACCTTGCCGTCGATCGCGGTCTGGCCGCCCTTGCCCGGCGTCACGCCCGCGACGATGTTGGTGCCGTACTCAATGTTGCGCCGAGTGTGGAACGTTCCTTCCGAGCCCGTGATGCCCTGCACCACAACGCGCGTGTTCTGATCGAGCAGGATGCTCACGATGCCCTCCGCTTCTTGGCAAGTGCGACCGCCTTGGCGGCGGCTTCCAGCATGGTCGCGGCCGGCACGACCATGTCGTGGTTGCGCTCGGCCAGGATCGCGCGACCGGCTTCGGCATTGGTGCCGTCCAGTCGCACGACGATCGGAACCTTCACGCCGCCGAGCAAGTCAATGGCCGCGAGGATTCCCTTGGCAACTTCATCGCAGCGAGTGATGCCGCCGAAGATGTTGACCATGAGCGACTTCACTTTGCGGTCGGACAAGATCACGCCGATCGAGTTGGCCATGACCTCCGCGTTCGCGCCTCCACCGATGTCGAGGAAGTTCGCGGGCTTCCCGCCGGCTTGGGCGACGACATCGAGCGTGGACATCGTCAGTCCCGCGCCGTTGCCGATCACGCCGACGAATCCGTCCAGGCTCACCCAGTTGCCGAGCCCCTTCTCCTTCGCCGCGCGCTCCTGCTTGGAAAGGCCGCTGCTGTCCTCGTACTTCTCAAAGTCCGCGTGACGGTAAAACGCGTTCTCGTCGAGCGAGACCTTCGCGTCGAGCGCGATCGCCTCACCGGTTGACGTGAGCACCAGCGGGTTGACTTCGACCAGCGAAGCGTCCGACTCCACGAACGCGGTGTAGAGCTTGGCAAGCAGCGCGCCGACGGCCTTGTGCGCCGAGGTGGGGATCTTGCCTCCGTAGAGCATCGCGCGGATGTGCGACGGCTTCAGCCCGACGAGTGGATCGATGTGCACCTTCGCCAGGAACTCGGGCTCCTCGGCCGCGACCTGCTCGATGTCCATGCCACCCTTGACGCTGCACATCCCAAGGTAGGCCTTCGCGCCACGGTCGAGCATGAACGACGCGTAGAACTCGGAGGCGATATCGCCCGCGCGCTCGATCAGGACTTCGCGGACCTTGTGGCCCTTGATGTCCATCCCGAGGATCTCGCCGGCGTACTGCGCGGCTTCCGCCGGGGTCTTGGCAAGCTTGACGCCGCCGGCCTTGCCGCGACCGCCGACCTTCACCTGTGCCTTGACGACGACCGGACCGCCGAACTTCTCGGCGATCTGACGCGCCTTCTCCGCACCGCGGGCCGGCTTGCCCTCTGGTACAGGAATCCCGAACTTCTTGAACACTTGTTTACCTTGGTACTCCGTTAGGTCCACTAGGCAGCGCTCCCTATTGTCTTGCGTAGCCACTCGACGATCTCGGACGTCGCCGCCCCTGGAGTGAAGATCGCAGCGATCCCCTTCTCTTGAAGCACGGCAATGTCTTCCTTGGGAATGATGCCGCCGCCGAAGACGATGACGTCGTTGACGCCGCGTTCGCGGAGCAGATCCAGCACCTTGGGAAACAGCGTCATGTGCGCGCCCGAGTGAATCGACAGGCCGACGGCGTCGGCGTCCTCTTGAATAGCGGTCTCCACGATCTGCTCGGGAGTCTGGTGAAGGCCGGTGTAGATGACCTCCATCCCGGCGTCGCGCAACGCGCGCGCGACGACCTTGGCTCCTCGATCGTGCCCGTCGAGTCCCGGCTTGGCGACGACGACGCGGATCTTTCCTGCAGGCACGGCGGCCTCCGTTTGTCCTGTCGGGTTCTGCCGGTGATGATACGGGCGCTTGTGAAAGCGCCGCAAAATAGGGGAATCCATGAATCCGACGACCGCGCGCGACTGGCTCGATTTGGTACTGGACCCCGGCTGGGTCGAAATCGACGGCGACGTCGTCTCGGCGGACCCGCTGGGGTTCCCCGGATACAGCGCGCAACTCGCGCGCGCCCGCGCAGCCACAGGCACGACCGACTCGGTCCTCACCGCCTCCGGCGCCGTAGACGGCAAGCCGATCCTCGCCATCTCCTTCGAGTTCGCCTTCCTCGGCGGCTCGATGGGCGTGGCGACCGGGGAGCGCGTTGCCAGGGTCTTCGAGCGCGCGGCGGATGAGCGCACCCCGGTACTCGCGCTGACGGCGAGCGGCGGCGCGCGCATGCAAGAAGGCATGTTGGCGCTGGCGACCATGCCGGGAACGCTTGCGGCGCGCGAACTCCTCGCCGCCGCGCACATTCCGTTCATCGCGTACCTGCGCAACCCGACGACCGGCGGGGTATTCGCGTCTTTCGCCTCAAGCGCCGACCTCGTGTGGGCGCAGCCTGGGGCGACCATCGGCTTCGCCGGTCCGCGCGTTTCCGAGACCGTCACCGGAGAGCCTTTGCCGGAAGGATCCCACACCGCGGAGTCGGCGCTCGACGCTGGGTTGGTGGACGCCCTGGTCGAACCGGCCGAGGTGCGCGCGCGCCTAGCGCGCGCCCTTTCGGCCCTAGCCCCCGCCTCCACCCGAAAGGCACGCCTGCTGGGGGACCTCGCACCTCTGAATAACTCCCCCACCGGGGGCTCTGGACACCCCGAGCCCCCCGCGGCGACGGCGATCGGTGCGTGGGAGCACGTGGTGCGCGCGCGTCGCGCTGATCGCCCCACCGGAACCGACTACGCCGGGATCTTCGAGCCGCTTCGCCGCGGCGGCATCGACCCCACCATCGTCACCGGGCTCGCGACCGTCGGGAGCGAATGCGTCGTCGCGATCGCACAGAACCGGTTTGCGGAGCACGGGCGCCCCACACCGGCGGGGTACCGGCGCGCGCGCGAGGCAATCGCGACCGCGGAGCGACTTGGGCTGCCAATCGTGACCTTCGTCGATACCCCGGGCGCCGATCCGGGAGCGGCCTGCGAGCGCGACGGGATCGCACGCGAGATCTCGCTCACGTTCTCGGCACTGCTGCGCGCGACGGTTCCCACGGTGGCGTGCGTCGTAGGCGAGGGTGGCAGCGGCGGAGCGCTCGCGCTCGCGACCTGCGATCGCATCCTCATCCAGGAGAATGCGATCTTCTCGGTCATCGCCCCGGAGGGCGCCGCAAGCATCTTGCGGCGTGACGACATCGAGGCCGTCGCACGTGAGCTTCGCCTGACGGCCGACGATCTCGCCGGCCTCGGGCTGGCCGACGCCGTGGTTCCGGAACCGGCGGGCGGAGCACACATGGACCCGGCAGGCGCGCGCGCGCAAGTCCAAAACGCAATCCTTTGGGCCTGCATTGCAGCGGCCGAGGGGCCGCATCCGGACCCGGTACGAAGGACGCGGTGGCGCGCGGCGGGGAGTCCGAAGTGACATCCCCCACGAAGCGTCACAACAAGAGAGTCCGGCCACCCAGGAAGATCGTTCGCCCAGGTCGAATGGGGCCACAGTGGATCATCGGCTCCATCGCCCTGGCGGCGGTCATCCTGGTCACAGGGATCCTGCTACTGGTGGTTCAGCCTCGATAACCGCGCTTCGGGTCAGCGCCCAAGTTGCCGATAGACTCCGCAGGTAGCAACGGGTATGCGGAGGACGCAACGATGATGAAGCCCGACCTCGACCGGGTTCGCGACGACGCCGTCGCGGCGAGCCGAGTCCTGAAGCGTGCAGCGCTACGTCCGCGCACGTATCCGGGATTCGCTCGCGAAATCGCTCGGGTCGGCATGCACCTTGCCATGTATCCCGCCGGCGTGGTGTCCGACGCGCTCAAGATCGACAACGTCGTGCGCCTCGGCGATGGCTACAACTCGCGAACTCCGCTGCGCTACCTCGAACCTGAAGCAGCGTCCATGCCGATCATTCTGGTCCACGGCGCAATGCACAATCAAAGTGCTTTCACGGCCATCAAGCGCGCACTGCGGCGCTACGGCTTCCGCAACGTCTACACGATGAACTACAACATGATCGGCCGCGATGTCGAGCAACTGGCCGCGCAGTTGTCCAAACACGTTCAAGAGATCATGCACCGCACGCAAGCGTTGGGCGTGCATCTAGTCTGCCACTCGCTCGGCGGCGTCGTCGCGCGCTACTACATCCAGGAACTCGGCGGCGACGAGTTCGTACACACGTGCGTGACTATCGGCTCGCCGCACAAGGGAACCCACGCAGCGCTTGTCGGACGAGGGGCGATGCGCCAACTCCGGCCGCACTCACCCCTGTACGACCAACTTGCTCGCTCGACACGCGAGATGCCGGTGAAGTGGGTGTGCTTCTACTCGAACCTGGATTCGCTTGTCTTGCCGTCCTCAAACGCCAAGCTCGAAGAGCCCGAACTACACGCGACAAACATCCTGGTCAAAGACCATGGGCACTTGAGTCTGCTGTCGTCGCGGGCCGTCATTCGCCGGATCGCCGACGCACTGGCACGCATGGGGGATGAGAAGCCGGTCGACCAAGCACCTGAAACGGTGACGCACCGCGCCTGAGACTACTCGTCCCCGCTGCTGCGACGACCCGGACGCTGCAAACGCCGCTCGACCGGCTTGAGCGCAAGCGAAACCAACACGATGCCGACGGCGGTCCCGGCTCCCACGTAGAAGCCGAAGCCCACAGCAAGTCCCACCGCGGCCGTCACCCACAGGCTCGTCGCGGTGGTCAGCCCTCGAACGGACCCCCCGTGACGCAGGATCGCACCTCCGCCGATGAACCCGATGCCGACCACGACCTGTGCGGCGATGCGAGTGGGGTCGATCCCGGCCACCGAAGTTCCCGCAGGGCCGAGAAACCCGTAGACCGACACCAAGGTGAACAAACACGCGCCGACAGAAACCAGCGTGTGGGTTCGAAGCCCCGCGGGGTGATCACGTAACTCGCGCTCCAGCCCTACCAGGGCGCCGAGCACACCGGCCACCAAGAGCCGGAAGACAACGTCGAAGTCGCCGATCATCTCTCGGGAAGCACGAGGTCCCAGCCGGGTCGGATCACATCGGGGTTGAGAAACCGAGAGCCGGCCTCAAGCGAGCGGCCTCGGTTACGTTCCCAGATATCCGGCCAGCGCGTGGGATCGCCAAGTTCCCGCCCGGCGATCCTCCACAACGAGTCCCCCGGGGCCACGGCGACTGAGGGCACCGCTGAAGCAGCAATCGGAGCGACAACCGTCGAAGGCGCGACCACACGAGAAACCGTCACCGAACGGCCCGGCACGGGCTGCACGGTCGCGGTGCCCCGAGCCGCCGCAGTCACAAGCGTCATCGCCAGCAGGACGACAAGCGCGGCCGCGGTTCCAAGGCGGCCTCCAAGTCTGCGTCGACTACGGCGCGCCGGAATCGGGGCGGGGAACACCCCCACAGCGGCCTTCGCCGGAGCAGGAGCAGGAGCCCGCGCCTCGGCCGCAAGCCGGGGAGCCGGAGTGAAATCGACCCGAGAATCGGCCTCCCAGGCTTCCAGCGCACGCGAAACCGCGTCCGAGGACAAGGGCACGCCGACGACGTGTCGATCGGCCTTGAGCAAATGCAGTGCGGGTGCGTGCCGGACGTCAACGCCAACAAGGAGCGCCTCGCCGTTCATGGTTTCCCCTTCTTCTTTGGGGTTGGTCCACCGACGGTTCGCTCCGCTTCGCTATGTCCGAAACCGTGCCTGCGGGGAACCCCCGACAGAACGCCCAGTCACGGACAGGCTCCACTTTAGGAACACGAGTTAACAAGTCAAGCATCCTGGAACTTCACTCACACCACGATGCGTGAGCGTTCAACCACGGACAGTGGCCGGGCTACGCCTTCTTCAGAGGGGCGTAGGCGAGCAAGAGGCGCTTGGCGCCTTCTCCGGGGAAGTTCACCGTCGCCTCAGCGTTTGTTCCCGAGCCGCCGACCGACACGACGATCCCTCGTCCGAACCGGTCGTGGAAGACCTCTTCTCCAACCGTGACGTGAAGCGCCGTGCCGGGTCCGGTCGAGGCGCGCGCCGGAGCCACGTGGGCGCGCGCGGGCACGGACGGCGCGCGCGCCGCGGGAACCGACGATCGCCCCCCAAATGAACTCGGGGCGACGGACACGGGCTCGTCCTCTTCGCCAATGTCCTCGAGCAAGCCCTCGGGGATCTCGGCGAGAAATCTCGACGGGGGGTTGTAGTTGGTGCCGCCCCACAGGGTCCGGCACCACGCGTGGGTCAGCACGAGGCGCTCGCGCGCGCGCGTGATCCCGACGTAGCACAGGCGCCGCTCCTCCTCGAGCTGATCCGGGTCCGTCATCGAGCGGATGTGAGGGAAGATCCCCTCCTCCAATCCAGTCACGAAGACCACGGGGAACTCCAGCCCCTTGGCGTTGTGCAGGGTCATCATGGTGACCCTTCCCTCGTCGGCGACGACCTCGTCGGCGTCGCTCACCAGTGACACCTGCTCAAGGAACCCGCGCGCGCCGCCTTCGGGGTTCTCCGCGGCGTACGTCGCCGCCGTTCCGACCAACTCCTGCAAGTTCTCGATTCGGCCCTGGGACTCGATGGTGTTCTCGGCTTCGAGTTCGGCGAGATACCCGCTGGCCTCGATCGCGCGCTGGAGCATCTCGGACGGCCCGGCGTCGGCCTCGGCCATTTCGCGCAGCGAGCGTGCGAGGGAGCCGAACTCGGTAACGGCGCCGCGTGCGCGCGCCGACAACCCCGACTCGTCCACGCGGTCGACCGCGTCGCTCACGGTGACGCCCTGGGCGCGCGCGAACTGCACGAGGGTTGCGACCGTCTGATCCCCAATCCCGCGCTTGGGAACGTTGACGATCCGGCGCAGCGACACCTCGTCGGCAGGGTTGACCGCCAGGCGCAAATACGCGAGCGCGTCCTTGACCTCCTTGCGCTCGTAGAACTTCAGCGACCCGATGATTCGGTAAGAGATCCCGAAGCGAGTGAAGGCTTCTTCCAGAGCGCGCGACTGCGCGTTGGTCCGGTAGAACACCGCGACATCGCCGAACGCGCGATCTTCCTCGTCACGAAGTCGATCGATCTCGCGGCCGACGAAGGTCGCCTCGTCTCGCTCGTCGTCGGCATGAAAGCGGACGATCGGCTGCCCCTCCCCCGCGTCGGTCCACAGGTTCTTGGGCTTGCGCTGGCGATTGTGCTCGATCACCGCGTTCGCAGCCGAAAGGATCGTCTGCGTCGAGCGGTAGTTCTGCTCGAGCACCACCACGCGCGCGTCGGGAAACACGTCTTCGAAACGCAGCACGTTGCGGAAGTCGGCGCCGCGGAAGGCGTACACACTTTGGTCGGCGTCGCCGACGACGCAGATGTTGCGGTCCCTCCCGGCGAGCATTCGCACCAGTTCGAACTGCGCAGCGTTGGTGTCCTGGAATTCGTCGATGAGCACGTGCCGGAAGCGATCCTGGTACTGCTCCAACACATCGGGGAACAAGCGGAACAGATGCACGACGTTCAGGATCATGTCATCGAAGTCCATCGCATTCGCCTTGCGCAACCGCTCCTGATACATGCGATAGACGTCTGCGATCTGACGCTCCAGGAAGTTCGACGCGCGCTCGGCGAACGCGTCCTCGTCGAGCATCTCGTCCTTGGCGCGGCCGATGGCATTCGCGAACGAGCGCACCGGGAAGCGCTTGAGGTCGACCTCCAACTCGCGCATGCAGTACGCCAGCAGACGCTCCGAGTCGCCCGAGTCGTAGATCGTGAAGTTGGACGTGTAGCCCAGGCGCACGCCCTCGCGACGAAGGATGCGGCCACACGCCGCGTGGAAAGTCATGACCCACATCGCCGTCCCCAGCCGGTCCCCGACCAGACGTCCGACGCGCTCGCGCATCTCTTGCGCGGCCTTGTTGGTGAAGGTGATCGCCAGCACCGAGAACGGCGAGGCGCCGCGCGCGCGGATCAGGTGCGCAATCCGATGAGTAAGCACCCGGGTCTTCCCCGAGCCCGCTCCGGCAACAATGAGCAGCGGGCCGTCGCCATACTCGACGGCCTCTCGCTGACCGGGATTCAGTCCACCGAGCAATGCATCGCCCGCGGAGAACAAGGGGGTGGGTTCCACTGTCGCCATTATCGCCGACCCGCTCGGGGCGCGCGCCGCCTCGGAATCAACTCGGCGGCCCCACTTGCGGGCGCTACTCCCACTCGATGGTCGCCGGAGGCTTCGACGTGATGTCGTACGCCACGCGGTTGACGCCCGGAACTTCGGCGATGATCCTCGACGCCATTCGCTCCAACAGGTCGTAGGGCAGACGAGCCCAGTCGGCCGTCATCGCGTCTTCGCTCGTGACCGCCCGGATGACGATCGGGTGCGCGTACGAGCGTTCGTCACCCATGACGCCGACGGTACGCACATCGGGCAAGATCGCAAAAGACTGCCACAACTCGCGCATCAGTCCCGCTTTGCGAACCTCGTCGAGCACGACCGCGTCTGCTCCGCGCAAGATCTCCAGCTTCTCCGCGTCCACATCACCAATCACGCGAATCGCAAGGCCCGGCCCCGGAAACGGTTGCCGCCAGACGATCTCGTCGGGAAGCCCCATCTCCTCACCGATCGCCCGAACTTCGTCCTTGAACAAATTGCGCAAAGGCTCGACGAGTTCGAAGTCCATGTCCTCGGGGAGACCGCCGACGTTGTGGTGGCTCTTGATCTTGGCTGCGTCGCGCGTGCCGGACTCGATGATGTCGGGGTACAGCGTCCCTTGGACCAAGAAGCGCGCGCCGGCGAGATCGGTGCGAGCGACTTCCTCGAACACCCGGATGAACTCCTCGCCGATCGCCTTACGTTTGCGCTCGGGGTCACTGACGCCGGCCAGCCGCCCGAGGAAACGATCCTGCGCCTTCACGTGGATCAAGTTGATTCGGAAGAGGCGCCGGAAGGTCTCCTCCACCTGTTCGGCCTCACCAGCCCGCAGGAGTCCGTGGTCGACGAAGATGCACGTGAGGTTGTCGCCGACGGCCTTGTGCACCAGCACCGCGGCCACCGAAGAATCCACGCCGCCGGAGAGCCCGCATACGATGCGCTCACTCCCCACGCGTTCGCGAACCTCGCGCACGGCTTCTTCGATGATCGAGACGCGAGTCCACACCGGCCGCGCGTCGCAGGCTTCGTAGAGGAAGTTCTTGAGCAGATCGAGTCCGCGCGGCGTGTGCGCAACCTCAGGGTGGAACTGAACTCCGTACAACCCCCGCGCGCGATCTTCGAACCCCGCCACGGGCGAGGACTCAGACGAAGCCGTCACCTGGAAGCCCTCGGGCGCGCGCACGACGACATCGCCGTGACTCATCCAAACCGTCTGCTGCTCCGGCAACCCCTTGAACAGCGAAGGCGTACCGAGCACCTGCAGGTCGGTCTTGCCGTACTCACGGGTACCGGTCTTGGCGACCTCGCCACCGAGGGCCTTGGCCATGGCCTGCTGCCCGTAGCAGATACCAAGCACAGGAATGCCCAGCTCAAAGAACTCGGGGTTCACGGCCGGAGCACCCGCCGAATAGACGCTCGCCGGACCGCCCGACAAGATCAGCCCGCGCGGCGCGCGGCGGCGGATCTCATCGACGGGAACGTCGTGAGGAAGGATCTCGGAGTAAACCTTGCACTCGCGAACGCGGCGCGCGATCAGTTGTGCGTACTGCGCGCCGTAATCGATCACGAGAACGGAATCAAAGGAGGATGCGTCCACGGTGCGCGCAGTATAACGCTCGCGTGCCCGGGCCGAATCGGCCGCTAGCCGGCGGGGTCGGACTCCGCCCGCTCCGGCGGCACGGCCGGCCGAGGCGGCTGAGCCGGCAAGGCTTCAGCCGGGTCTCCCGGCGCGCGCGGGATCTGGGGGAGGTCGGAACGCCGGCGCTGCGGAAGCGCCGGCGCAGCGGCCGAAACCGGCAGCAACACGGTGAACGTGCTCCCACTGCCCAACTCACTTTCCAACTGGACCGACCCGCCCATCGCCAGCGCAAGTTGTCGCACGATGAACAGCCCGAGGCCTGCTCCGCCGGTCTCCATGCGCAAAGGGTCCTCGAGACGCTTGAATTTCTCGAAGATCTCTTCAGTGCGGTCCGGCGGAATGCCCCGACCCTCGTCGCGCACTCTGATCTGTATCCACTTCCCCGTCTGCTCAGCCTCGACGTCGACCGGAGCCCCATCGTCGGAGAACTTCACGGCGTTAGAGACCAGGTTGGCAACGACCTGCTCGATTCGAATCGCATCACCCAGGACCGTGAGGTCCTCCGCCGCCTGAAAGCGGAACTCCCGCGAGGGGTGCGAGACGCGGAACGACCGCAGCGCGCGCTCGACCACCGGAACGACCGCAACCGGTTGCCGATTGACCTCCGGCATCCGCCGCTCGTCGGTGTTCGCGATCCGCGACGCCAGCAGCATGTCCTCAACCAGCCGCGCCATGTGATCGGTCCGCTCCAGAATGGACTGCACGGCTTCGCGGCGACGCTCGCTCGGCAAATCGTCCATGCGGCGAAGCAACAACGACGCGTATCCCTTGATCGGCGTGAGCGGAGTCCGCAACTCGTGCGAGACCGTCGAGAAGAAGTCGTCCTTCAACCGATCGACTTCGCGCTGCCGGGTCACGTCGGTGACGACCAAGACATCAAAGGTCAGCTCTCCGCGCTCGTCGAACCCAGGTCCGTGTTGAACGCGCAGCCAACGCGGAGTCCCGTCGGCAGCGATGATCTCGATGTCGACCGGCTCGCCCTCAGCGGAAACGTCGATCGTAAGCCACTGGCCGAAGACACCCTTGCCTCGCAGCAGATAGGACAGCGCTTTGCCGGTCGCTTCCTCGCGCGACACGCCGGTCGCGCGCTCCATCGAAGGGCTCCACAAAAGGACGGCCCCCGACGCATCGGCAAGCACGATCCCTTCGCTCGAATGCTCCAGAATCCGGCCGAGCTTGGTGGACTCCTCCTCCATCTTGCGCGACAGTTCCTTCTCTTTGACCCAGCCTCCAAATGCCAGGTGCAGAGCAAGCGTCGGGGCGAGAACGGCCGGCAACAACTCGGGCCGCGTCAGATACAGGGACACCGCCACCATCCCGACCGCCGAGTTGCCAAGACCGAGGGAGAACGACATCCCCCCCTCCTCCGCGAGAACCTTCCGCAGCGGACGATCGGTCGTCGCGGCGATGATGGCCGAGATCGTCACCAAGTTGCCGGCCGTGAAGATCGCCATCCCGGCCACGATCGCAAGCAACCCGGCCGTCGAATCGAAGTCCCCACCGCCGAAGGTGTGGTACAGCCCGATGGCCGGGACGATCCCGACCGCGTACTGACCCAGGTTGAAGATGAACTTAACTAGTGGCCGGCGCCGAATCACGAGCGCCACGGCGAGCCCGCCGATCGAAACCAACGCCGCCATCGAGGCCGGCAGCAGCACGATGTCGGCAACGACCGCCAGTTCGAACAACGTGAGCATCTCGGCCGACCGGCCGTGGCGATAGCGGATCGCGACGAGTTCCGACACTGCCGTCAAGCCGAGCAGAAGCCCGGCCTGATGCGCCGATGTCCCCGAGAACGACGGCGGATCGGCGAGACACGCGGCCGCCAAGGCAACGGCCCCGCCGATCGACACTGCCCAGATGAGAAGAGTTGTGGCTTGTAGCTGTCTCCCCCGAGTCACGAGTGCAGCCTACCCCCAGCCGTCTGCATCCCAGCGACGGGCGTCCCAGCGGCGTGCGTCCCACTGGCCGGCATCCCAACGCCTGGCGTCCCAGCGGCGTGCATCCCAGCGGCGTGCGTCCCAACGGCGCGCGTCCCAACGGCGCGCGTCCCAGCGGCGTGCGTCCCAACGCCTGGCCGCCCACTGCCTGGCCGCCCACTGGCGCGCGGCCCACTGCCTGGCCGCCCACTGGCGCGCGGCCCACTGCCTGGCCGCCCACTGGCGCGCGTCCCAATCGTTCAAGTCCCAACGACGGGCGTCCCAGCGACGCGCTGCCCACTCCTGCGCCCCGTCGGCTCGGCTTCGGACCCACTCCGCATCGAGCCCGCGCGGCATCCACGGCTTGTCGAGTTCGCCGAGATCGGGAACCGGCGGAAGCTCCGGCATTTCTCCATCGAAGAGGACTGCTTCGTTCGCGTCGACCTCGCCGGCTCCGACCGAGTCGGGGTCGCCGTCGGACACGTCCGCTGCCGTCGCCTGCATTAACGCCTTGACTTCGTCCGGCGACAGTTCAGGCTTTGCTTGCAGGATGAGCGCAGCCGCACCGGCGGCAGCCGCCGAGGACATGCTCGTCCCCGAGCCCCTGAAGTATGCGTCGTCCACGCGTGCCGACGGGTACTCCTCGTCGATCGTCGAGCCCGGGGCGCGAAGTGAGACGAGGTGCTCGCCCGGCGCAGCGATGTCGGGCTTCTCGTCGCCCCATCGCGTCGGACCGCGGCCTGAGTATTCCGAAACCGTGTCGTCGCCCTGGGAACCGGTCGCGTGGTCGTCAACCGAACCGGCCGTCAACAGCACCGGGTCTTCGCCCGGAGAAGCAATCGTCTTCGCGTCGGGACCCTCGTTGCCGGAGGGAACGACAACTACGATCCCGCGCGCCCACAACTCGCGCAACGCGTTGGTCAGCGGATCGAGTTCCGGCGGCAACGGCGACTCGGAGTGCAGCGCGAGCAACACGACGCCCACGTTGAACCGGTTGGCCGAGACGTCTACGAGCTGGATCCCCGCCAGCACCTGTCCGAGACTCGTCATCCCCGAGCGATCCGCGACCTTGACCGACATCAAGTTCGCCTCGGGAGCAACCCCGACGTACTTCCCGTCGGACGATGCCCCGTTCCCGGCGATGATGCCCGCCTGGAACGTGCCGTGTCCGTAGGTGTCTTCGAGACTCCGCTCTTTGGTGAAGTTGGCGCGCGCAACCACGCGGCCACGAAGGTCGGGGACGTCGGCGATGCCTGTATCGATCAGCGCCACCGTGACACCGCGGCCGGTGATCTCCCGACTCCACAGTGCCGGCGCGCCGACGGCTTGCGGGTACGCCGAGACGAGTGCGTCGCCGTACGATGCGCTCTGCAAGTGCAGGGTTCGGTCGGGAACCACAATGGCGCGCGCGGACAGTTCGTCCATGCGAGATTCGGGCACGCGCGCAGAGACGCCGCCGATGATTGGCAGAACGTTGTCGATCTCGCCGCGGGCTCCGAGAGTCAGATCAACCGCGGACGTAGCGTCGCGGCTCATCACGATCACGGGGACGTAGCGGCCAAGAGCCTCCACAGCCGGCGCTCCGCCAAGAACCAGCAGCAACGCCACAACCATCGTCGTCGCCAGACGGCGAACTCGATGCTGCTCCGCAAACACGAGCGTCGTCATGCCGCCACCCCCGACGTCAGATCGTGGACAACGTTGATCAGGTCTTCGGGCTCGAACGGCTTATTCATGTAGTAGTGACAGCCGGCGCTCCAGCCCTTCCATGTGGAGTCGGGATCGTCGAGCGCGGTCAGCATCACGACGGGGAGTTCTCGAGTGCTTTCCTGGGCGCGGATCTTCTCGAGTACAGCGAACCCGTCCATGCCCGGCATCATCACGTCGAGCACAACAAGGCTCGGAGTGCGAACACGGATGCGCTCGAGCGCGGTGGCACCATCGCCCACCGCCTCGACCTCATAACCTTCCATCTCCAGCGTGTGCTGGAGCAGTGTTCGGGTGGCGAGGTTGTCCTCCACGACCAAGATCCTCGGACTACTCATCGTCGTCCCCTGTGTCCGCCAAGACCGGCAAAAGCTGCCTGTCACTGGTGTATATATCGGCGCTCTTCGCGAATCCCTCCAGACCAGGAGCGGTGCTAAATGAGCGACACGAAATGACTAGAAGAGCGGGGACTTCGGTCGGTTTCGGACGAAATCGCGGAAGCGAGGACTACTCCGAGCGAAGCAGCGCAAGGTCCGCGAGGTCGTAGCGATCGAAGTCGTCGGGCGGCCCGCCGGAAAGAAGGGCACCGATCGATATGTCTTCTATCGCCCAGAACATCACCGACGTCTGATATCGCGAGTGGTATCGGTGGTCGGGATCCTCATGCGCGTACTTGCTGGTGTAGCCGAGGTTCACCAGCGCGAGCAAGTGCCCGACCTCGTGCGTGAGCACCGACCGCTCGATCGCCCCCGGCTGCACGAGTGAGGTGGAGGCCGAAGAAATCTGGTCGGCGAAGATCGCCGCTCCCGAGGCTTCGTACGCCACTCCGAGAGTCGAGTCATCCCCCTGCAAGGTTCCGTTCAAGTACACGATCCACATCGTTGCCGTCTGCGCCGACGAGTGGATCGTTCGGTACCGGCGCTCGAGGCGCCCGATCTCTTCAATGGAGTATGCATCCGACGTCGGCGAGAACTCCGGGCCGACGCGAAGCGTGATTCCACCCGGCTTGTCGGCCTCCCGGCGCAAGATCGAAAGGACGTGATCCAACGCGGCCTGCGAAGGGCGGCTGCCGCTGGTGTAGGCGACCTGGATCTCCAATGCGCGCGCCGGCGACGCGCGCAGGTACGACCGCGCCATCTCACCCACCCCGCCGGAGTCCTGGTAGACGCGGCTGGAAGGCGTCGAAGACGCCACTCCGGTGCCAGTGCCGCGCGCCGCAGTGGGAGACGGACCGACGCGCGCCGGCGATGCCGCGGACGACCCGCCGGAGCGACGGGGTGACGGAACACCCGAACCGTAACCAGCCGACGGCCCGGTCGGAGCCGCGCACGCCGTCAGAACCAACGCCGCTACGGCCGCAAGGCCGAGTGTCCGAAAGACCCGGGCGCGCGCCCCGATGACGCTCATCCCATTCCGACGCCCTGGGCCCGCTGGTAGGTCTTGCCCTCAGACATGAACGACGCGCTCACAGCAACCTCCACCCGCTGAAAATCGCGGATGTTCTGGTAGCCGCAGTCGGCCATGCTCGTCTGCAAGGCGCCGAACAGGTTCATGGTCCCGTCGTTGACGGGAGCGGGTCCAAGCAGGATCTCACGAAGCGTTCCGGCAATACGCGTCTTGACGCGGGTGCCGCGAGGAAGTTCGGGGTGGAACGTGGCCATGCCCCAGTGGTAGCCGCGGCCGGGAGCCTCCGAGGCGCGCGTCAACGGCGAGCCGATCATCACAGCGTCGGCTCCGCATGCGATCGCCTTCGAGATGTCGCCGCCGGTGCGCATTCCCCCGTCGGCGATGACGTGCACGTACCGACCGGTTTCCTGCAGATGGCGCGTGCGCGCGCCCGCAGCATCGGCGATCGCCGTCGCCTGCGGAACGCCGATCCCAAGAACGCCGCGAGTCGTGCACGCGGCGCCGGGACCGACGCCTACCAAGACGCCGACGGCGCCGGTGCGCATCAAGTGCAGCGCGGTCTCGTAAGACGCGCAGCCTCCGACGATGACCGGCAGTTCGTACGACGCGATGAACTCCTTCAAGTTCAACGGCTCCGTACGCGTCGAGACGTGCTCGGCCGACACCACCGTTCCCTGGATCACCAGGATGTCCAACTCGGCGTCCAGGGCGATCTTGTGGAACCGCTCGACGCGCTGGGGCGTAAGCGACGCCGCAGCGACGACCCCGGCATCCTTGATCTGGCGAATACGCTTGTGGATCAACTCATCCTTGATCGGTGCGGCGTATATCTCTTGCATGCGGTGAGTCGCCTCGGCATCCGGGAGGGTCGCGATCTCCTCGTAGATCGGATCCGGGTCCTCGTACCGAGACCACAGGCCCTCGAGGTTGAGCACCGCAAGACCACCGAGCTGGCCGATCTCGATCGCGGTCGCGGGAGACACGACCGCATCCATTGCGGACGCAAGCAACGGAAGCGAGAACTTGAAGGCATCGATCTCCCAAGAGGGATCGACGTCGTCCCGGTCGCGCGTCCGCCGTGAGGGAACGATCGAGATCTCGTCGAATCCGTACGCGCGCCGCGCCGTCTTGCCTATCCCAAGTTCAACTTCCGCCATGCCGTCCTCCAAAGATCAAATGCGCGCCGCCGACGGTCCGCTCGCCGGTCCCCAAAGAGTAACGGAGAAGCCGCCACGGCGCAGGGACGCCCCAAAATGCGCGAAGAGCGGCACTCGGCCGCCCTCCGAACATGTATTCAGTTCTTACTTGCTGATCTTGGCGAGCACGTCGCGCGCACTCAGCACCAAGTACTCCTCGCCTTCGACCTTGACCTCGGTGCCGCCGTACTTGGAGTAAATGACGCGGTCGCCGACCTTGACGTCCACGGGGACACGCGTGCCGTCCTCGAAGCGCCCGGGACCGACGGCCACGACTTCGCCCTCTTGCGGCTTCTCCTTCGCGGTGTCCGGGATGATGATCCCGCCGGCAGTCTTCTGGGTCCCCTCGTCGAGCGGCCGGACGACAATCCGGTCCTCAAGAGGCTCGAGGTTGAACGCCATGTATATCCCTCCCTGGTCTATGCCTGTTTCAAAGCCTGATGGTGATGCTTAGCACTCACCCCAAGGGAGTGCTAAGCGGCAACTATAGAGTTCGGCGCGCAGGCCAGTCAACCCGCCGGACGCTCGCTCGCCTCTCGCTTCACCCCTTCCGGGCCCCTGCATGATTTGACGGCGCTAGTATGTTCGGGCAGCCTAACATTCACTACAGGGTTCCCCTTACAGGAGAGGAAACAGAATGGCGCGGCGGATCATCATCATCGGACTTGCGCTGCTGGCGCTCACCGCGGCTTCCTGCTCCACGCCGAATCGGGAGGCCAAGCCGGGCGGCAACAAGACGCCCTCCGGGGCGATCACGGTTTACTCGGGGCGCGAGAAGGACCTCGTCGCACCCCTGTACGAGCGATTCACAGCGGCAACCGGCATCACGGTCAACGCCCGCTACGGGGACACCGCGGAACTCGCGGCACAGATCCTCGAAGAGGGTTCGGGCTCCCCCGCCGACGTGTTCTTCGCGCAAGACGCGGGGGGACTCGGCGCCGTATCGGCGCGAGGGCTCTTCGAGCCACTCGAGGAAGCGATCACAAACAAAGTCGAGTCTCGGTTCCGCGCGAGTGATCGATCTTGGGTGGGCGTCTCGGGGCGCGCGCGCGTCGCCGTCTACAACACCGAGACCTTGAAGAGGGAAGACCTGCCGACTTCAATCCTCGGCTTCACCGATCCGAAGTGGAAGGGCAAGATCGGTTGGGCACCGACGAACGGGTCGTTCCAAGCGTTCGTGACGGGCCTGCGAATCCTCAAGGGCGACGATGCTGCGCGCGCGTGGCTTCGCGGACTCAAGGCCAATGACGCACAGGTCTACCCGAAGAACACGCCGATCGTCGAAGCTGTGAATGCGGGCGAGATTCAGGTCGGATTCGTCAACCACTACTACGTGCTGGAGATGATGAAAGATAACCCCGCGATCAAAGCGGCGAACTACTTCTTCTCCGGCGGAGATCCCGGATCGCTCGTCAACGTCGCCGGAGTCGGAATCGTGAAGACGTCGCACAACGAGGCTGCAGCGCGACGCTTCGTGGAATACCTGCTGGAAACGGAAGCCCAGGAGTTCTTCGCGACCGAGACCTTCGAGTACCCGCTGGTTGCCGGCATCAAGGCCGACCCGCGCCTTCCGGCCTTGACCGCCCTTGAGCCTCCGGCCATCGACCTCTCCCAATTGAAGTCGCTCGAGGCGACCTTGACCATGCTCAAAGACGAGAACATCCTGTAGAGCATGCGCCCCGTCGAAAGGGACCCGGTTCTCGACACCCTCGAGCCGAGTCCCTCTCGCCCCCGGCGCCGCTCCGCGCCACGCTCGCTCATCGCCGGGGCCACCGTTGTCGGCGCACTCACAGTGCTGCCGGCCCTGTACCTCGTCGTGAGATCGTGGGAGGGCGGGCCGGACACGATTCTCGACACGATCCTGGACGCGCGCACAGCCGGCTTGCTCGTGCGGACGATTGGACTCGCGCTTGCGGTTACGGCCACGGCGGTCGCGATGTCGCTGCCGCTCGCATGGCTGACCGAGCGAACCGATTTGCCCGGGCGGAGGGCGTGGACGGTGCTGCTGGCGCTGCCTCTAGTCATCCCTACGTACGTCGGCGGCTACGTGTTCGTCGCGGCACTGGGGCCGCGCGGTCTCCTGCAGCAACTGCTCGAGCCGATCGGCGTGATGCGACTGCCGTCGATCTACGGGTTCGGCGGTGCGTGGCTCGTGCTTACATTGTTCACCTTCCCCTACGTGTACCTCACCGCGCGCGCCGCGCTGCGCGGTCTGGACCCCGCCCTCGAGGAAGCGAGCATGGCCCTTGGACGATCCCGTCGGGAAACGATGCGGTCGGTTGTGCTCCCGCAACTCCGTCCGTCCGTCGCCGCCGGATCGCTGCTTGTCTCGCTATACGTGCTGCACGATTTCGGAGCGGTTTCACTGTTGCGATTCGACTCGTTCACGCGCGCCATCTACATGCAATACACAGGCTCGTTCGATCGTTCACGCGCCGCGATCCTCGGGCTGCTGCTTATCTGCGTCACGGGTGTTCTTCTTTCCGGCGAGCGCCGCGCGCGCACTCGTGCGGCCTACTACCGCGCGCAGGGATCGGCGCCGCGTATTCCGACCCGGTCGGCCCTCGGCCGCCGGCGTTGGCCTGCGTTCGCCGCATGCGCCCTGTTGGTCACCGTCGCCCTGGGAGTCCCCATCGCGGTAATCGCGTACTGGCTCGCGCGCGGCGTTCGTGCCGGCGAGACGACCGGAGTCGCGTTTGCCGCCGCGGGACGAAGCCTGCAGGCATCCGGACTCGCGGCAGGCGCAGCCGTCATCGCGGCGTGGCCGATCTCGGTCCTCACGGTGCGCTACCCGAGCCGCCTGACGCGCGCCCTCGAGCGCGCGTCCTTCATCGGCTACGCGCTCCCGGGCCTGGTCGTCGCCCTCGCACTCGTATTCGTCGGCGCCCGATACGTCCCAACGCTCTACCAGACGCGCACGATGCTCGTTTTCGCCTACGTCGTGCTCTTCCTTCCCCAAGCGGCCGGCGCCCTTCGCGCCGGCCTGCTCCAACTCAACCCGCAGATCGAAGAGGCCGCGCACTCACTGGGAAGCGGTCGCATCGAAACCCTGCGCCGGGTCGTGCTCCCGCTCGTGCGGCCCGGAATGCTCACCGGAGCCGCGCTGGTATTCCTCACGACGATGAAGGAACTACCGGCCACGCTACTGCTCGCCCCGACAGGTTTCGCAACGTTGTCGACCGAAGTATGGAGCGCCACGAACTCGGCTTCCTTCGCGCGCGCCGCGATGCCGGCGCTGCTGTTGATCGTGCTGGCCGCCGGCCCGCTCGCCGTCATGCTGCTCCGGGGACGGGTGAGCGAACGATGAGCATCACACTTCCCGGACGCGAAACGCTCCGGACGTTCGATCCCGGTGCGGATAGGCTGAACGCAACAATGCAAACGGCCTTCGCAACTGAAGGACTCGTGAAGTTCTACGGTGACACGCCCGCGGTCGCCGGGGTGCACGTCGATGTTGCGCGCGCGGAGATCCTCGCCCTGCTGGGCCCCAGCGGCTGCGGCAAGACAACGTTCTTGCGCCTGATCGCCGGCTTCGAGCGTCCCGACGCCGGAGTCGTGCGCTTCGGTGACCAACAGATGGCCGGACCGCACCGATTCGTTCCGCCGGAGCGTCGGAGCGTCGGCTTCGTCTTCCAAGACTACGCTTTGTTCCCGCACATGAGAGTCGCCGATAACGTCGGCTACGGCGTCAGAGGAGACCGCGCTCGACGCCGATCCCGAGTCACGCAGGCACTTGATCTTGTAGGTCTCGGCGACCTCGGCGATCGATACCCACACGAGTTGTCCGGCGGTCAGCAGCAGCGCGTCGCGCTGGCGCGCGCGCTGGCGCCGGAGCCGCAGATCGTGCTGCTCGACGAGCCGTTCTCGAACCTCGACGCGGACCTGCGGACGCGGGTGCGAACCGAGGTGCGCGACATCTTGCGCGCGGCGGGCGCCACAGCGATCTTCGTAACGCACGATCAAGAAGAAGCGCTGGAGATAGCCGATCGCGTGGCCGTGATGCACGACGGACGCATCGAGCAGATCGGGCGGCCCGAGGAGATCTACCACACGCCGGCGACGCGCTTCGTCGCGGACTTCGTCGGCGAAGCCGAGTTCCTTCCTGCCGTCGTAAAGAACAACCTTCTCTCCACCGACCTCGGCTCGTTCGCGTTGCCGAACTCGGGCGTAACCCCCGGCCCCGGCGAACTGATGCTGCGGCCGGAGGACATCCACCTGTCGCTCGATCCATCCAGCGAAGCCGAAGTCGTTGCCGAGCGATTCCACGGCCCGTTCAACCGCACAGTCGTGCGGTTGCCGTCGGGCCGGATGCTCGTTTCCGCACACTCGTCGCAAGCGACGTTCCACCCCGGCGACCGAGTACGAGTCGAGTTCCGCCCGGATCACCTGGTCCTGTTCCGCGGCGAGACGCGCGCCGCGTGGATCCCCGCCGGTCCGCGCGCGGGGACGTAGTCCGCCCCGCCAACCACCTCAGCCCAGCGAAAGCGCCGGGTTTGCGCCGATGTCCCAGGATGCTCGGTCGCCTCGCTCGAACCGGCGCGCGCCCGCTGCCGCGATCATCGCGCCGTTGTCGGTGCACAACGCGATCGAAGGGACGACGACGCGAATGCCGGACTCCTCCCCCGCCGCGCGCATGCGCGCGCGCAGTCGCGAGTTCGCCGCGACCCCACCGGCGAGGACCACCGTGTCGATGCCCAGATCGCGCGCGGCGCGGATCGTCTTGGTGACGAGCACGTCGACGATTGCCTCTTGAAAAGACGCCGCAAGATCGGCCGGATCGAACGAGTCCTCGAGGTTCTGCCGTTCGCGAACCCATCGGATGACGGCAGTCTTCAAGCCCGACATAGAGAAGTCGTAGTTCGGCTCACCCAGCAGCGCGCGCGGAAAACGATACGCCGACGCATCGCCCGACGCGGCCAGTCGATCGATCACCGGACCGCCGGGGAACCCCAGACCGAGGAATCGCGCAACCTTGTCGAAGGCTTCCCCTACCGCGTCGTCAATCGTCTGGCCAAGGATCTCGAACCGGCCGTGCTCCGGCATCACCGCAATCATGGTGTGTCCCCCGGAAACGATGAGCGCAACGACCGGCGGCTGCACGGATGGATCTTCGAGGAATGACGCCTCGATGTGCCCTTCCAGATGGTTGACTCCAATCAGCGGGATGTCCAGCGTTGCAGCCATCGCCTTTGCCGCGGCGACTCCTACGATGAGCGCGCCGACGAGCCCGGGTCCAACCGTAACCGCAACGGCGTCCAGATCACGCGGGCCGACGCCTGCTTCCGCGAGCGACTGCTCGATCGCAGGTGTCACCGTCATTACGTGCGTTCTACCGGCAATCTCGGGAACGACGCCGCCGAACGGTGCATGCAGGTCGATTTGGGACGAGATGATGTTGGAGCGCACGGCTCCGTCCACCAGGACCGCGATTCCCGTCTCGTCGCAGGAGGTCTCAATTCCGAGAATGATCACAATCCAACGGCTCCCCGGATTCGCGCCAAGCGCTCGGTGATTTCGTAGGACTGCACGTTCTCAACCCACATCACCAGCGCGTCCTCCCCGGTCTCCGCGTAGTAATTGCGCCGAACGCCGACCGGTCGGAAACCGAACCATGCGTACAGTCGCTGCGCCGGCCAGTTGGCAACACGAACTTCAAGCGCAATCGACGTTGCGGCGCGCGCGCGCGCCTCGTCGAACAGATTCAGCATGATGCGGGTTCCCACTCCCCGATGCTGCACCAACGGATCCGTTGCGATCGTCGTGATGTGGCCTTCTCCCTGGTGCACCATGAGTCCGCCGTACCCGACGAGCCGGTGCTCCTCAATCGCAACCACATAGTGGCGCGTCTTACGCTGCGACAACTCGCTGAAGAACAGCGCCGCGCTCCAGGGACGGGGGTAGACCTGCCGTTCGATCTCAAGAACCTCGCGCACGTGGCGGCGGCGCATGGGAGTGATCTCGATGGGCAGCAAACCGCGAGGGGGATCGGCTTCGGCTCTCATCCGGCCTCCCCACGCGCTCGCTTGGAAACCTGAACTCGCATCGGTCGCTCGATCGTGACGCCTCTGTCGGCCCACTTGATCTCGGCATCCGACTTGCGAACATACAGCGGCTCGATCAGCGCGGGAACGACGCCCTCGCCGCTCTCGAGGCGCGGCGACGCGAGTTCCACGAGCACCGCCGCCGACGGGAATGCGCGATCCGGCGGAGCGACGCTGCCGAGGCCGGCGAGTTGATCCGGGTACGCGGATACCCCATCTCCGACCATCAGCACAGGCTGCCCGCGTGACTGCAACTCATCTGCGAGATCCGACGGATCCCACGCGCGGTACTCGTCGAGTCGCTCGACTCCGACGGGCGCGCGCCGGTACATCGACGCGAAGACCTGGCCCCTGCGGGCGTCAATGCACGCGCAGATCACGCTCGACGTGTCGCGCACTCCCGCGGCTAGCAGGTCCAAGCTCGACACTCCGACCACCGGCACTTCGAGCATCTGCGCCACGGTCTTCGCGGTCACGATGCCGACACGCATACTCGTGAACAACCCGGGGCCGATTCCTGCGGCGACCCCGCCGACCTCGCGAAGATCCGTCTTGGTGAGTTCGAGCAGCGACCGCATTGCGGGAACCAGAAACTCCACATGCCCGCGGCCGCGCGCAACGACGATGCTGCCGAGGACTCCCTGCGAGTTCGCAAGGGCAACCGAGGAGACCGGCGTCGAGGTCTCGAACCCGAGCACCAGCATCAGGCCTCCGCCGCCCATCCGGCACACGCTTTGCGCAAGGACTCCCAGTCCCGATCCCAGCGTCTCCCCGACGCGCGAATCACGATTCGGCGCCGCTCCTCATCATGCTGCGTCATCTCTATCTCCAGACGATCGGCCGGCAGCGCGCCGTCGACCGCGTCGCCCCACTCCACGAACGTCACCGAGCCGGGATCGAACACCTCTTCGTAGCCCAAGTCGTACAGCTCCTGCAAGGAATTCAGTCGATAGACATCGACGTGCACGACCCGCGCAGACCCCGCGTATTCCCGCACCAGCACGAACGACGGGCTCTGCACCCGGGCCCGCACGCCCAGCGCTGCCGCCGCCCCTTGCACTAGACAAGTCTTTCCCGCCCCGAGATCGCCCGACAACGACACCACATCTCCCGGCGCCAAGAAACCGGCCAACGCGCCGCCGATCGCACGGGTCACCTCGGGCGAGGTCGAGACACACTCCATTTCCAGCACCGGGATTTCCTCCTTCAGAAAAGCCCCGGTTGTGGCGCGGAGTCGCCGTCGCCCGATACCGCATCCTCGCCCGGCACGGCACGCAACTCCTCGAGCACTTTGGACAGGAACCGGAAGTCGTCTTCCATCTGGGACATCGCCGTGCCGCTGCGGCCGCTGTGCAGCACGGCGGCGGGATGGAACGTGGGCACCAGTACCCGGCCCATCACCTCGTAGCGCTTGCCCCGCAATCGAGAGATCCCAACCTGAGTTTGCAGCAAGAACCTCGTGGCGAAGTTCCCCAACGAACACACAACTAGAGGGTCGACCAGATCCATCTGTTCGGTCAACCACGGCGTGCACGCTTCGATCTCGCCGGGCTGCGGATCGCGATTGCTCGGCGGGCGACACTTCAAAACATTGGCGACGTAAACGTCATCGCGCGTAAGTCCGATCCCTTCGATCAGCTCGTTCAGCAGATTCCCGGCCGCGCCGACGAATGGAACGCCTTTCCGATCCTCGTGGAATCCGGGAGCCTCTCCTATGAACATCAGCTCCGCGGCGGGGTCACCGGAGGCGAACACGACCTGCGTCCGCGTTTGCGACAAGTCGCATCGCGCGCACTGCGCGGCATCGCGCGCGGCGGCATCGATCGTTCTCGTCACGCGCTCCCCCCATGCATTCGACCAAGAGCGGGGGCACCGGCGACGCCGGTTGCCGCGCGCACTCCGCGACGCACCGCCTCGGCCACCAAGTCCGCCGCCATCCGTCCAACCATCTCCGTGTGCGCCGGAACCCGGCGTGTGGACAACGCGAACACGGTATCGCCGTCGAACAAGGTATGCACAGGCCGGATCGCCCTGGCAAGGCCCGTCGCCGCCATGCGGGCGACGCGCGACAACTCGTCACGTGAAAGCGTCCCGTTGGTGGCGACACACACCAGCGTGGTCGATGTCGACCGCGGAAGCGAAAACGCAGCTTTCGCGCGCGCTCCGGCGAGAACCTCACCCGACTCATCGATGACGTCGCCGAGCGCATTTACGACTGCGATCACGCCGACGACCAAGTCCCCCTCGGCGCGCGATGAGCCCCCGATTCCGCCCCGGCTCTGATGCTCGAGCCCTGCGGTCTTGCCGACCGTTGCCCCCATCCCGGCGCCGACATTGCCCTCCCGGGACTCCTCGGCCTCGGCCGCTTCGCAAGCCGCATAGCCCTCGGCCGGACCGGGCCGAACACTCGGATCTCCGATCCCCAGGTCGTAGATCACGGCCGCAGGAACGACCGGCACGCGCGCGCCCGGCGCCGCCACTCCGACGCCACGCTCTTCAAGCCACCGCATGACGCCGTCGGCTGCCGCCAGGCCGAACGCAGACCCGCCGGTGAGCAAGATCCCATGAACTTCCTGCACCAGCGATCCCGGTGACAAGGCATCCATCTCGCGCGTGCCCGGCGCGCCCCCCGCGACGAACGCGGCGGCCGCAGTGCCCGGCGGCGGAAGGATGACGGTGCAGCCGGTGAGCGCATGATCATCGGACCAGTGCCCCACTCGGATCTCGGGGACCGCCGTAATCATCGCGTCGTTGTCGCGGCAACGCGGGCGACGAAGCGTCGCACGTGATCGTTGAACTCCTCGTGCCGCTCAAGCATCGAGCTGTGTCCGGCTCCCTTCAGAACGACGAGTTCCGCGCCGGGGATGGCGCGCGCCATGCGCACCGACGCCCCAGGCGGCGTGAGCCGGTCGTGCGAACCGACGATGATCAGCACGGGGATGTCGATGACCGGCAACACCGTCGTCACATCGAAGCCGAGCAACGTCGGCAGCAGGCGCTCCCAGACCTCAGACGGAACCTCAGCAAGCATGCGTTCGACGAAGTCCACTTGCGCCGGAGACGGGCTCGGACCGAATCCGAAGAACCGCGCCGACAAGTACGCGATCGAGCTGCCGTTGGCGCGCATTCGATCGACGGTATCCGCCCTGCCGGTGAGCGCGCGCATGAGACCCTCTTGCAACGCTTGAGATACGGCGCGCGCGCGCCGTCCCGCGCCGTAGAGCACGCCTCCCATAACGTCGGCGGCCGTCGTGTCGACGAGCACAAGACCTCCCACACGCCGACCGATCTGTTCGCCGAACAACTCGCAGTACTTCAACGCGGTCATGCCGCCCATCGAATGACCGACCACGACTGCGGGACCGTCGCCGGTCGTTTCGCTCAGCACGGCGTGTAGATCGCGAGCGAGTGCCTCCAGCGACCAATCCTGCGACTCCGGACGTCCGCTGCGACCGTGCCCGCGATGGTCGTAGAGCACCAGTCGCATGTCTTCGGCGAGCCCGGTGATCTGGTGATGCCACAACGTGAGGTTCAGCGAAAACCCGTGCGAAAACACCACGGTAGGCCCGCTGCCGGCCTGCTCGACGTTGAGCAGTGTCCCGTCGAACGACGGGATCGGACCGATGGACGCGCCGCGCACGCTTCCGTACGCCTCTTTTGCGAACGGGTCGGCACGGCTTCGGTCACGACGGACGAACGCGCGCTCGGCGGCTATCCCGCCCGCAACTGCCGCAGCAATCGCCGCTGCGGAGATCGCACCCGCGCGCAACCCTCGCTTAGCCACGGAACACCCTCGGGATGCGAGGCGAAACCCTCGTCACGACTTCGTAGTTGATGGTCCCGGTGGCAGCAGCCACTGCCTCGACACCGATTCGTTCGCCGCCCTGTTCGCCGATCAGCACGATCTCGTCCCCCACCTCGCACTCGTCGTCTCCAAGATCCGCCATGAAGGAATCCATGCACACGGTCCCCACCGCAGGGTAGCGCCGTCCACCGATAAGCACGTCGGCGTTGGAGGACAACCCGCGCGGCCATCCGTCCGCGTACCCGAGCGGGATCGTGACGATGGTTGCGTCCCGCTTCAGCCGGTACCGATGCCCATAGGACACCGCCTCGCCGCCACGAACTCGCTTGACCATCGCCGCGCGCGCCTTCAGTGTCAGCGCCGGTCGCAACGCGACAATCCCGTCACACTTGGGGCCCGGAGACAAGCCGTACATCGCGATCCCGACACGCACCATGTCGAAGTGCGCGTCGGGTCGCGTGAGCGAGGCAGCGGAATTCCCGGCGTGCAGCAAGCGCGGTTCGATCCCATGCGCGCGCAACTCATCGACTGCCGCAGCGAAGCGCGACAACTGCACTGAAATGAACGGATGATCCGGCTCGTCGGCAAAAGCGAAGTGCGTGAAAGCTCCCTCGATCTCCACGAGCGGGTGCGCGCGCAGCGCCAGGGCAAACTCATCGATTCGATCCGACGGCCAGCCGAGCCGATTGAGCCCGGTGTCGATCTTCACGTGCGCGCGGATCGGGCTTCCCGCGCGCGCCGCCGCAGCTCCCAGCGCCTCGAGGCCGGCAATCGTGAACACCGCAGGCGTCAAGTCCCTCGCCAAGACCTCCGCGGCGCGATCGTACGCAGGTTCCTGCATCAGCAGCACCGGCGCACCGATCCCCGCCTCGCGCAGCCGAATCCCTTCCTCCAGCAGCACCACACCCAACCCGGCCGCCCCGGCCTCAAGGGCCGCGCGCGCCACTTCGACGTCGCCGTGGCCGTAAGCATTTGCCTTCACCACCGCCATGATGCGCGTGCCGTGGTTCAGGCCTGTCGCGATATTCACAAGGTTCGCCCGAATAGCTCCGAGATCCACCTCGGCCCACGCGGGGCGCGGCGCGCGCGCGATCACCCGGCCACCTCGTGCAGCAAGGGGCCGATCTCGGCGGCCAGTGCCGAGGCGTTGGACGTGTGCGGATCGAGTCGCGCGGCCAAACGGTCGCCCGCCGCGCCGTGCAGCCACACACCCAGCGCGATCAAGCGCGCGTTCACCGGCTCACCGCGAGCCGCTGCCTGCGCCGCCAGCGCGCCGAGCATCCCGGTAAGTACGTCGCCGGTCCCACCTTGAGCAAGCGAGGGCCCGCCGGTTGGGTTCACCCATGTCTCACCGTCGGGCGCGGCGATCACAGTCCCGGGACCCTTGAAGACGATCAAGCACCCCGACTCCGCCGCTGCATCGGAGGCGGCCGCAAGCCTGTCGGAATCGAGTTTGGAAGCGCTTTGTCCGCTCAACCGAGCGAGTTCGCCGGCGTGCGGCGTGAGGACGACCGGCGCGGATCGGGCGCGCGCCGGTCCGGCGAGGTCCCCCGCGAAAACGCCCAACCCGTCGGCATCAAGCACCACGGGTATATCCAGACGCGCAAGCAGTTCCCGCACGGCGGCGACTGCTTGAGGCTGGGTGGTGAGGCCGGGTCCGACTGCGACGGCGTGAAACTCCGAGGCGCGCGCGCAGATCGCTTCGACCGCCGACGCATCGAACGTGTCGGACGAAAGCGGGATCGTGGTGACCTCCGGCGTGCGTGTCACGGCCGCGCGGCAAGCGGCCTCGGGAGCACACAGAACCGTCAATCCCGCACCGGTGTGCATGCCCGCCGAAACCACCAGTGCTGCCGCCCCGGGCATCGCTGTCGATCCTGCCACGACCAGAAGCGTCCCGGCACTTCGCTTGTGCTCGCCCGGGGCCCTTCGCGGCAGCGCGCGCGCAACGTCGGATCGCTCCAACGCGCGCGCCGAACCGCCTGCGAGATCCACCGGAACCCCGATCCCGGCCACCTGGATCCGTCCGGCGTGGACGGCGCCGGGAACGAAGAGCAATCCGGGCTTGAGTCCACCGAGCGTCACCGTGACGTCGGCACGGACGGCGACTCCGGGCACAGAACCGGTGTCGGCGTCGATGCCGGACGGAACATCTATGGACAGAACCGGTGCGGTCGCGCGCGCAATCGCTTCGATGGCTGCGGCAGACGGACCCTCGGGCGCGCGCGCCAGTCCGACACCCAAGACCGCATCGATCACCAGATCCGCGCGCGCCAACTCACGATCGAGCAACGCGGAATCACAGACCCTGCCGCGGAAACCCTCGAGCTGAGCGGCCGGCAGCGCGGCAAGCGGACCCGCGACCGGCACCACCACAACGTGCGCCCCCCAGCCCGTAAGAAACCGCCCGGCAACGATCCCGTCACCGCCGTTGTTGCCTTTTCCGCACACAACGACGATGCGGAGGCCGGAAGTTCCCCCGAGCATCGCGCGCGCGGCGCGCGCAACGGCGAACCCAGCGTTGCGCATAAGACCGGCCACCGGAATCCCGCGCGCGACACACGCCGCGTCCTGATTCCGGACGTCCGCAGCTCGCAGGACGTCAAGCATGGCTACTCGACCGTGACGCTCTTGGCGAGGTTTCGCGGCTGATCCACATTGCAGCCGCGAAGCGTCGCGACCTCGTAAGCCAAGAACTGCATCGGCACCGCCACCAGCGCAGGGACCAAGAGTTCGTGGACACGGGGAACCTCGATCACGCGATCGGCATGACGCGCCACCTCGTCACGATCGCCCTCACTGCAGATCGCGACGACGAACGCGCCGCGCGCCTTGACCTCCTGGATGTTGGAAAGCACCTTCTGATACACGTGACACTGCGTCGCGACGGCCACGACCGGCACGCCCTGCTCGATCAAGGCGATCGGACCATGCTTGAGTTCGCCGGCGGCGAATCCCTCGGCATGCACGTAGCTGATCTCCTTTAGCTTCAGCGCGCCTTCGAGTGCCAGCGGGTATCCGACGTGGCGGCCCATGAAGATAACGCTCGAGGCGCCGGCGATCTCAGCGGCGATCGCCTTCACCGGCTCATGCAGGTCGAGCACGCTCTCGATCAACGCCGGCAGACGCTGCATATCGGCCACAATTGCCGCGGCCTCCGACGGCCACATGGTCGCCCGCACTTGCGCAAGGTACAGCGCCAGCAACTTCAGCCCGACGACCTGCGTCAGAAACGTCTTGGTGGCCGCGACGCCGACTTCCGGACCGGCGCGCGTGTACAGCACCCCGTCCGCTTCCCTCGCGACGCTGGAGCCGACCACATTGACCACCGCCATGACCTTCGCGCGCTGCTCGCGCGCGTATCGCACTGCTTCCAGCGTGTCGATGGTCTCACCCGACTGCGACACCGCGATCACAAGCGTGTCACGGTCCAGCACCGGATCGCGGTAACGAAACTCACTGGCGATCTCGATCTCAACCGGCAAGCGGGTCCAGTGCTCAATCGCGTACTTGGCAACCAGCCCGGCATGAAACGCGGACCCGCAAGCGACCACGAAGACCTTGTCGATCGCGCGGATCTCCTCGTCGGCCAAGCGCAGCTCATCCAGCATCAACTTCCCGTCAGGCAGCGTTCGTCCACGCAATGCGTCGGCAACCGCATCGGGCTGCTCGTAGATCTCCTTGAGCATGAACGTGTCGAACCCGGACTTCTCCGCCGCCTGCACATCCCAGTCGATGTGGATGGCGTTGCCCTCGGCGGGGGATCCGTCGAGCGTCGTAAGGCGGAAACCGTCGCGGCGAATCTCGACAAGTTGGTCGTCGAGCACGTGCACGACGTCGCGCGTGTGCGGGAGCAATGCCGTCGGGTCCGACGCCAGATACGTCCCCTTGTCATTCCGTCCGACGATCAGCGGACTCGTTCGCTTCGCCGCGACGATTAGGCCGGGCTCGTCGGCGGCAATAACTCCGATTGCAAAGGCGCCCTCGACTTCCGCGACGATGCGACGCACGGCCGCGACAAGGTCGCCTTCGTAGACCGACTCGATCAAGTGCGCCAAGGTCTCGGTGTCGGTGTCGGAGGAAAACACGTGTCCGTCCGCCTCCAGGCGCGTTCGCAATTCGAAGAAGTTCTCAATGATCCCGTTGTGGATCAGTGCGATTCTCCCGGCGCAATCGGAATGAGGGTGCGCGTTGCGATCCGTCGGGCCGCCGTGCGTCGCCCATCGGGTGTGCCCGATCCCGGTCGTGCCCTCGATCACCAAAGGTGCAAGCTCTTTGTCGAGCGCTTCGATCTTGCCGGCCTTTCGCACCAACCGGATTCCGCCGTTCTCCAGCACCGCAACGCCCGCGGAGTCGTACCCGCGATAGTCCAGTCTGCGAAGTCCGTCGACGACGACGGAGAGAGCGGGGGTATCCCCGACCACGCCCATGATTCCGCACATATGCGCCTCAGTCTACCGGCGCTCGGGAACTGTCTGCGTACGATCGGCCGGGCGATCAGCCCAGCGTCGCCCGTACTACTTCAACCACTGTTTCAACCGCGGCGCGAGCGCGCTCTTGGGTCGGGGCCTCCGCCATGACGCGCACGAGTTGCTCGGTGCCGGACGCGCGCACCAACAACCGACCCTCGCCGTTCATCCCGGCTTCCACGGCGCTCACCACATCCCACACCGGCCTCGCGTCGGCGAGCGATTCGCGGTCCCGCACTCGAACGTTGACCAGGACCTGTGGGAACCGAGGGATGCGCGCAGCCAGATCCGCGAGGCTCGCCCCGGTAGAGGCCACGACACGCATCAATCGAAGAGCGGTCAGAATCCCGTCCCCGGTCGTGTGGCGGTCGAGGAAGACGATGTGACCGGATTGCTCCCCGCCCATCACGGAGCCGCTCGCGAGCATCTCCGCGAGCACGTACCGGTCCCCCACCTTTGTTTCCAGCACGCGGATTCCCTCGCGCTCCATCGCCCTGCGGAATCCGAGGTTAGCCATCACGGTCGTAACCACGGTGTTCTCGGCGAGCGCGCCGAGATCTCGAGCATGCAGCGCGCAAATCCCGAGGATCTGGTCGCCGTCGACAATGTCGCCGCGCGCGTCGATGGCGATGAACCGGTCCGCGTCGCCGTCGTGAGTGATCCCCGCATCGGCACCGGTCTCGATCACCTTTGCCGCACAGGCCTCGGGATGCGTTGATCCGACGCCGGCGTTGATGTTGGTGCCGTCCGGCTCTGCGCCGATCACAATCACCTTGGCGCCCGCGCGCCGGTAAACCTCTGGGGCGATCGAGAACGCCGCGCCGTTGGCGCAGTCGACCACCACGCGCAAACCCGCCAGCGACGGAACGCCTTCGAGCAAGAACTCCTCATAACGCTCGCGCGCGTCCGTGAGAGGCTCGGGTGCGGCCGGCGGATCCGCGGTGCCGTCCATTGCGGCCTCGATGCGGTCTTCGACTTCGTCGGGCAACTTCATGCCGTCGGGGCCGAAGAACTTGATGCCGTTGTCCGCCGCAGGATTGTGGCTCGCGCTGATGACAATGCCCGCCGTCGCGCCGTAGGCGTGAACCAGGTGAGCGACTCCCGCGGTCGGCATCACGCCGGCCGACAACGAATGCCCGCCCGCCGCAACGATGCCGGATGCAAGTGCACTCTCCAGCGCAGGGCCTGATGCGCGCGTGTCCATCCCGATGACGATGCGGGGGGATCCGTCTCCCAGGACCGTTGCAGCCGCGTGTCCAAGGGCGCGCGCAAGATCGTCGGTCAGGGTCGTGCCGTAAGTGCCACGAACGCCGTCGGTCCCGAAAAGGCGGGCCACAGCCGTACTAGCGCTTGGAGTACTGCGGCGCCTTGCGGGCCTTCTTGAGGCCGTACTTGCGGCGTTCCTTGGCGCGAGCGTCGCGAGTGAGCAGACCCTTGCGCTTCAACTCGGTACGCAACGTCGGGTCGGCCTCGATGAGCGCGCGCGCGATGCCGTGGCGCAGCGCCCCCGCCTGCCCGCTGGTTCCGCCGCCTGCCAGCGACGCGATCACGTCGTAGCGCTCGGCCGTGTTGGTGAGCCGCAGGGGCTCGGTCACGACCATCTGAAGCGCCGGACGCGGGAAGTAGTCCTTGAGTGGGCGGCCGTTCAGAGTGAACTGACCCGTTCCGGACACGATGCGCACGCGCGCGACCGATTCCTTGCGTCGGCCCGTCGCTCGAATTGCCTGTGCCGCTATCGCCATTACCGAGTCACCGCCTTCGCCTGGTAGGGCTCCGGCTTCTGCGCTTCGTGCGGATGCTCGGGACCGTCGTACACCTTCAACTTCTCGCCCATCGCGCGTCCAAGCCGGTTGTGCGGGAGCATTCCCTTCACCGCGCGTTCAACCGCCAACGACGGCCGCGTCTGCAGCAGCTCCTCGTACGACACGCGCGTGAGACCGCCCGGGTACCCCGAGTGGCGGATGAACTCCTTCTGGGCGGTCTTCTTGCCCGTCAATCGGATCTTGCTCGCGTTGACGATGACGACGAAGTCGCCGCAGTCGACGTGGGGAGCAAAGATCGGCTTGTGCTTTCCGCGGAGAAGGCGCGCGGCTTCAACGGCAAGGCGACCCAGGACGCGATCTTCCGCGTCCAGGACCCACCAACGACGCTGGATATCTGAGGGTTTCGGAGAGAATGTTTTCATAAATAAAGTGCCTGGTCAGCGGGCGGAAACTCTACCCGGGCGCCGCCCCCGGGTCAACCTGCGCGAATTCCTCCGGGGACTGAAGACCTAGGTCTGAGGGCGAAGGATCGCCCGCTCCCCCGACGTGAGCCGGCGTGCCGCCTCAACGAGCAACGTGGAGTAGACGATGGTCGGGAGCAGGACCGAGAGTATCGCGCCGATCCCAAGTGGCCCCAGAATTCCCTCGCGCGCGAGGATCATGGGTCCCAGCACAGGGACCGCAAGGAGAGCAGGCGCAGGGGAGATGTCGGGCACGACCAGGAAGATCACGCTCATGACTCCGGCGGGAATGTAGATCGAAGCGGAGAGCGAGGATGCCTCTCGGGCCGAAGTCCCCCAAGCACCGACAGCCAGGCCTGCGGACACCGTAAACGCAGCCACGGCGAACATCGCGATCGACAGGGAAGACAACTCGGCCCACCCGAAGGACAGCCGGCCCCCCAAAGCAGGAAGATCCAGAACGCTGACCACCGCAAACGGTAACAAACTGACTGCGGCAACCGTCAGCGCGGCCAGCATGGACACCCCCCACTTGGCTGCGATGACCTGCCAAGGACGGTAAGGAAGGACGAGGAGCGACTCGAGAGTTCGGCCGTCTTTCTCTGAGGCAAGGGTCGAAACCGAGAAGCCAAGCATGACGCTGAGCGGGAACCAGACGTAGACCGGCAGAACCGAGGCTGCGAAGAACCTCCTTCCCGCTGGGCTGCGTACAAGGTCGGTGGTGTGGATGTTGACCTCTCGGCGGCGTTCCGCAACTGCCGTCGCTCTATTCAGCACTCCCTGCACACGGAAGAACGCGAGCACCGACTTGCCGCTTGCACCCAGCAGCAAGACCTCCACGTTGAGTTCAGGCGCGCGCTTTCCCCGCAGAGTGGTGGAGACGACCATCCCCACGTCTGCCTTTCGCCCAAGAACCGCGGCAGCGGCGTCGCGGGTTTCACGGATGGTGATCCCCCCGGACTCCAACGCTTGGCGGACCGGTTCGGCTCCTCCCTGGACGGCCACGACGACCGAGCCGTGAGAGAGGTCCGTAGCGGAACGCTGCGCAATCAGGCCGGGAAGTCCGAAGAAGAGAGGAACGAACAACAGCGGCTGGAGAAGCGTAGAGATCCGCACCCACCGCTGTCGGCCGATATCCATCAACTCACGCCGGAGGATGGTGGCGATCCCAGCCGGAGTATCGGTCATGCGCTCCCCTCGTGCCCGAAAGCACCTTCGCCGAGAAGTGCGGCACTCGGTGGGTCCATCGTGCCCGCCAAGGCCTCGTCTTTGAGGGCGTCGAGGAATGCCAGACGGAACTCGCCGGTGACATGGCGACGTGCGATGTCCTCGACAGATCCTTCAACGACCACACGGCCCGCCGTAATGCCGACCACGTTGCGGCAGAGCAGTTGCACCTCGGTGAGGATGTGCGTGGATAGGAGCACCGTCTTGTGGGCGAAAGCGCTCCCGGTCAGAAGGTCGTGTACTGCGGCTGCGGCTGAAACGTCCAAAGACGCCGTGGGTTCGTCGAGCAGCAAGACCGGGGGATCGTGGACCAGCGCGCGCGCCAAGGCGATCTTCTGTCGCGTCCCCTTTGAAAGCACGGCCGCCTTCGAATCCAAACGGTCGTGGAAGGACAGGAGTTCCGCGAGTTCCTCCACGCGCCGGCGCGCGACCGCCGAACTCAGGCCGAAGGATCGCGCAGCGAACACGAGTTGCTCGCGGCAAGTGAGGCGATCGTAGAGACCCGGGTCTTCCGTGAGCAGGCCGATCGAGCGCCGGACCTCCCGGGAGTTCGCCACGGTATCCAGTCCGCACACGCGCACCGAACCGGAGTCCGGACGAAGAAGGGTGGCGATCAAGCGAAGTGTCGTCGTCTTGCCGGCGCCGTTGGGTCCGAGCAGTCCGGTGATCAGACCGGGCACCGCGAGGAAACCGACGCCCCTCAAGACCGGCTTCCCGCCGAGGCTTCGCCGGACATCCACGACTTCAATCACGGCGCGATATTGCCCTCCGCGATCCAACAGCTGGGCTATACCCGACATCGACTGATCTTCTGTCAAGAACCGGCGTCACGGTGCTCCGCCTTTCCTGTCCGCCATACGCACGTGCAGTCGCAGTAAGCGGCCGCATGTGACGCAGGCATTTCTGTAGGGGGAAAGTAGGGTGCAATGGGCCGCGGCGCAAGACCCGGTCGGATGCGCTGCTACCACGCGGGAGGCCGCCGACCGAGGAGCAGTGGAAGGAGCCCCGACACCGAAAATAGGGCGTGCGCGCTTGTCAAGGGGGGGATGCCATCCGAGACCGCGCTCGCACCGAGGAACGACACCCCTTGCCCTCAACGCCGCCGTGGGTTACGAATGGGACATATCTGCAACACGGGATCGGGGGGAAGAGATGAGACGTCCGATTGCGGCGCTGGCCTGCGCCACGCTGATCTCCATGGTCGCCTGCGGCAGCAAGGTCCCGCGCGCGGCGCCGCTGGTCGCACCCTCGGAGTCCCGGCCGTCTGAGAGCGTCACCGCATCGACGACGACGTCGGCGACAGAGACGCCCCGCCCCGCGCCCAGCCCCTCGGCCTCCCCCTCGAGCATCCCCACCCGGCGCCATGTCCCCGACGAGGTCCTGCTTGGATTGAGGACGCCGCGTAACGGATCAACACGCAAGTTGCAGTTGCGCTTCAGCGCGTTTGGATTGCCCAGCACCTGCGGCTCTGTCGGTCCCCTCGAGGTCTCCAAGCGCCTGAAGGAAGATCTGCAGGCAACGATCCAGGGGTTCGACCGCACAGAGGGCAAGCGTGGCTCGGTGTGCGGCGGGGCGATTCAAGTCACGTCCTCGACCATCGACATCCCGCTGTCGTGGGCGCGCGCCAAGGCGCGCACGATCGTCGTGGATCTGTCCGGGAAGAAGAACACCTTCCAGCTCACGCTCGAAGGCTACGTGGCCGTCCTCGATCCCTCGCGGACGCCGAATGTCTTCTCCGGCAGGCGCGATCTCCCGGATCGGCGCGTTGGGTCGAGCCAGGTGACCGCCATCCTGTATCCGCAAGACGTTGGGCGCCTCTACGTGGCTGCTTCCGGGGACTATGTCGAGAGGTTACGGACCTTCGCGGGCGAACAAGGCTGGCTCGACGCTCGCGAAACCTACGGATTCCCCGACGCGAACCCAGAAAAACCCACCATGCTGTGGGTCGTGGTCCGAAATCGGGAGCTGCCCCCGCCGCACCGTGGAGAGATGGTCGGCAAGATCGGCTCGGCGGAAGTGCACCTCGCCTGCGAGGAGTGACGGCCACCGGACTCGTCAGCGCGCAAACGGGTTGCGGGGATAGCCGACCTCCATGAAGTGCAGGCCGCGCGCCGGAGCCACCGGACCGGCCGCGGCGCGATCGCGTGCGGCGAGCGCGCGCTCCACATCCTCAACCGCGCGCCGTCCTCGTCCGACCTCCAGCAGCATCCCCACGATCGAGCGCACCATCTGATGGCAAAACGAGTCGGCTGAGACCTTAAAGGTGATGTCGGATCCGGCGGGGACGATGCGGATCGAGCGGACCCTACGGACAGGCCCACCCTGGCCGCGTCGGCAGTACGAGGTGAAGTCGTGCTCCCCGACCAGCGCGCGCACGCCGACGCGCATCTTGGGCACCGACACGGGCGACAGCACATGTAGCGCGAACCGGTCTCGGAAAGGGTCGGGGGCGTCGCCAAGGTATGCCCGGTACTCGTAGGACCGCCGCACCGCCGAAAAGCGCGCATCGAAGGTGTCGGGAACTTCTGCGGCCGCGCGCACAAGTATCTCCGGGGCAAGCCAGCGGTTGAGTCGCTCGCACACCCACTCCGGCCGCGTGCCTTCGCGAGCGGAGAAAGACACCACCTGACCGTTTGCGTGGACACCGGCGTCGGTACGGCCGGCTCCGGTCGTGGAAACGGGCGCGCGCAAAAGCGCTGTCAGGCGGTCGTCGAGCACGCCTTGGACGGAGCGCACGTCGGGTTGACGCGCAAAGCCGTGGAAGTCGGTTCCGTCGTAGGCGACGACGAGCGCGATCTTCATCGCATTCTCGCCCGGATACGGGATTACGACCTACTTGCCCGTTTCCTCGCCGACCAATTCGATAAGCGCCATCGGAGCCGAGTCGCCCTTGCGGTACCCGGTCTTCACGATGCGGGTGTACCCACCCTCGCGCGACGCGAACTGGGGGCCGATCTCGGCAAACAGCTTGTGCACGATGCCCTTGTCCGTGACGATCTTGAGCACTCGACGACGCGCCGCGATATCGCCTCGCTTGGCAAAGGTGATCATGCGCTCGGCGAGGGGGCGCATCGCCTTAGCGCGCGCCTCCGTCGTTTGCACGCGACCGTCGCGGAACAGCGACGAGCAAAGCCCTGCAAGCATGAGCTTCTGATGAGCCGGGCCCGATCCGAGCCGAGCCCCCTTCTTCGGTGTCGGCACGACCTAGCCCTCCCTGAGCGACAGGCCCATCTCGGCCAGCTTCTGCTTGACCTCGTCGATGGACTTCTGCCCGAAGTTGCGAATGTCCAGCAAGTCTTGCTCGGTGCGCTGAACAAGGTCTCCGACCGTTGCCACGCCCTCGCGCTTGAGGCAGTTGTATGACCGCACCGAGAAGTCGAGTTCCTCGATCTCCAGGGCGAGGTCCGACGCGCGCGCGGCCTCCTCCGGAGAAGGCCCGAGGGTCAACGCTTGAGCCTCCGACAGCTCCGCAACGAGTCCGAGCAGATCGACGAGCGTGTGTCCGGCGGCGGCGAGAGCCTCCTTCGGAGTGATGGCGCCGTTGGTGTCGATGTCGAGGATGAGCTTGTCGTAGTTCGTCATCTGCTCAACACGTGTGTGCTCAACGGCGTACGAAACCCGGCGAACAGGCGAGAAGATCGAGTCGATCGGGATCACGCCGATCGTGTCGGACGTGCGCTTGTTGCGCTCGCCGGTCACGTATCCACGACCCTGCTCGACGATCAGTTCCATGTCCAGCCGAGCTTTCTTGTTCAGCGTCGCGATGCGCAGATCCGGATTGAGAATCTCGATGCCGGCCGGCACTTCGATGTCGCCGGCAACAACGTCTTTCGGACCCTGCGCGCGCAGGAAGACCGGCACCGGCTCGGGGTGCTCACTGCGCAGTACGAGATCCTTGATGTTGAGAATGATGTCGGTGACATCTTCCTTGACACCGGCAATAGCGGAGAACTCGTGCAGGACTCCCTCGATGCGAATCTGCGTCACCGCCGCGCCCGGGATGGAGGACAGCAGCGTCCGACGGAGCGAGTTGCCGAGCGTGTATCCAAAGCCCGGCTCCAGCGGTTCAATCGCGAACTTCCACCGCGTTTCGGTCAACGGCTCTTCGACGATCTGCGGTCTGTGGACGATAAGCAACGGACTTCCTCCCTATGCACCCATCGGCCGCGGCCCGACGGCCCGACGACTCAAAGTGAACTGCGCGTCATGCGCCTCGACGATGCCTCCCCGAACGATCACTTCGAGTACAGCTCCACAATCATCCGCTCCCGCACCGGCAGGTCGATCTGGTCGCGCGTCGGCAAGTGGCGAACCGTTGCAGTCAGCGCCTCTTTCT
Organism: Actinomycetota bacterium; assembly: GCA_041658565.1. Classification (NCBI taxonomy): domain Bacteria; kingdom Bacillati; phylum Actinomycetota; species Actinomycetota bacterium. The sequence continues at coordinate 78,004 of JBAZZY010000010.1, forward strand.
CCACGCCGAGCCACTCCGCCGGCGGACGAGTCTCATTGACCGCCACCGAGTGCAACACGGGTTGGATGTGCCTGCTCTTCGCGCCGATCGAGATGACGTCGCCCGGACACACCCGCATCGACGGAATGCTCGCGCGGCGGCCGTTGCGCTCCACGTGCCCGTGGAGGACCAGTTGACGCGCTTGGTCTCGCGACAGCGCAAAGCCCGCGCGGTACACGACGTTGTCCAAGCGAGACTCGAGCAGGCGGAGCAGGTTCTCCCCGGTCATCCCCTGCAGGCGAGTCGCTTCCTCGTAGTAGTTACGGAACTGCCGCTCCAAGACGCCGTAGATCCGGCGCGCGCGCTGCTTCTCGCGAAGCTGCAGTGCGTACTCGGTGTCCTTCGTACGGCCACGCCCGTGCTGGCCCGGCGGGAACGGCCGAGACTCGATCGGGCACTTGGGAGTCTCGCACTTGGTGCCCTTCAGGAACAGCTTGATCTTCTCCCGCCGGCACAGGCGGCAATCCGCATCGGTGTAGCGCGCCACCTCAGACCCTCCTACGACGCGGCGGCCGACACCCGTTGTGCGGCACCGGCGTTACGTCTTGAATCCCGGCAACCTCCAGGCCCGCCGCCGCCAGCGAGCGAATCGCCGTCTCACGGCCGGAACCCGGTCCCTTCACGAACACGTCCACGCGGCGCACGCCGTGCTCCATCGCGCGCTTCGCCGCGGCCTCGGCCGCCAGCTGCGCAGCAAAGGGAGTCGACTTGCGAGAGCCCTTGAACCCCACGTTGCCACTCGACGCCCACGAGATCGTGTGACCCTGCGGGTCGGTGATGGTCACGATCGTGTTGTTGAACGTGGACTTGATGTGCGCCTGACCGTGGGGAATATTCTTCTTCTCCTTGCGCTTACTGCGCTTGGGCTTCGCCACGTACCCTCCTGATCCCGACTACCGTTGCGATTCGGATCACTTCTTGGACCGAACCTTCTTCGAGCCCGCGACCGTCTTCTTCGGGCCCTTGCGCGTGCGCGCGTTGGTGTGCGTGCGCTGCCCCCGGACCGGAAGTCCGCGACGATGCCGGATGCCCTGGTAACAGTTGATCTCGACCTTGCGCTTGATGTCGGTGGAAACCTGCCGGCGCAGATCACCTTCCACCTTGAAGTTTGCGTCGATCCACTCGCGAAGCCGCACGACCTCTTCATCGGTGAGGTCGCGCACCCGCCGCGACGGTTCCACCTGTGTCGCAGCCAAAGTTCGCTTCGCCAGTGTCGGACCGACACCGAAGATGTAGGTCAGCGCGACTTCCACCCGCTTGTCACGGGGAAGGTCGACTCCTGCGATACGAGCCATCCGCTCTCTCCCTATCCCTGTCGCTGCTTGTGGCGTGGGTTGGAACAAATCACCATGACCCGACCCGCGCGCCGGATCACCTTGCACTTCTCACACATCTTGCGAACGCTCGGACGGACTTTCATCGCAGCCTCGATTTCCTTCGCGCCTCAATTTTCATTGCTCGCCACACAGAGCCGATACCTGCTCCGCGCCCCGCCTATCCACTCCAGCAGCCAGCACGGCGACCCTGTTTCGGAGCCGACCAAGCATGGTAGCAGTGTTTTTCGCCCCGGTCATTCGCGCCCCCGGGCCGTCTCTGTGAGAACCTCGTGTCCGTCGGCGGTGACGGCCACTGTGTGCTCAAAGTGAGCAGAGCGGGTACCGTCCGCAGTCACCACGGTCCAACCGTCGGCCAACAGCCTAGTCTGGTATCCCCCGACGTTGATCATCGGCTCGATCGCGATGACCATCCCTTCGTCCAAAGGGAATCCTTTGCCGGCCTGGCCGTGATTGGGGACCGGCGGGTCTTCATGCAGCGCGCGCCCGATCCCGTGCCCGACGTATTCGCGAACGACGGAGAACCCCGCCCCCTCGGCCACAGCCTGGACGGCTGCTCCGATGTCGCCGATGCGCGCGCCCGGACGAACCGCATCAATCCCTGCCTCCAGCGCGCGCCTGGTCGCGTCCATGAGCCGCGCAGCCTCGGGATCCGGCTCCCCAACCGGGACCGTGATCGCGGCGTCGCCGTGGTACCCCTCAGCGATCGCACCGCAATCCACCTTCACCAAATCTCCGTCCTTCAAAACGACTTCTCCGGGGATTCCGTGCACGATCTCGGTGTTCAGCGATGTGCAGATCGTCGCGGGGAACCCGCGGTACCCCTTGAACGACGGAATCGCCCCGCGCGCGCGAATCTCTCGCTCGGCGACCTCATCCAGGTGCGCAGTCGTCACGCCGGCCCTGATCTCCGATCGGACGGCCGCGAGCGTCTCGGCGACGACTCGGCCGGCCTGACGCATCTTCGCAATCTCCGCCGGGCGCTTTCGGATGATCATCCGGCGTCGAGCTCCTTGGCAATGCGCTCCTGCACTTCGGCCGTATCTCCCGTGCCGTCTACCCGGCGCAACAGGCCCCAAGCCTCGTAAGACGCAATCAGCGGCGCGGTCTGGCGGTGGAATACCTCGAGCCGCTTCCAGATAACTCCCGGCGTATCGTCGCTTCTCTGGAAAAGCACCTCCCCGTCGTCATCACACGTCCCGGACGTCCGAGGAGGGCTCGATTTGAGGTTGAAGATCCGAGCACATGCAGGGCAGGACCAACGGGCCGACAATCGCTCGACAATCTCCGCGTCGGGGACCTCTAGATCCACGACCACATCCAGCGGCGCGCCGATCTCGGAGAGGCTGGCATCCAGTGCGTCGGCCTGCGGAACAGTCCTGGGGAACCCATCCAACAAGAACCCCGCGGCCGCATCAGGCTCCGACAAGCGCGCGCGCAACAACTCGAGCACGACCTCGTCCGGAACCAACTCGCCCATGTCCATGTACGACTTCGCGCGCAGCCCAATACCAGTCTGGTTCTTTACCGCTGCACGCAACAGGTCTCCAGTCGCAATGTGCGGCACTCCGTACCGCGCGGCGAGCCCGACCGCCTGCGTTCCCTTCCCGGCCCCCGGAGGGCCAAGCAAGATCAGTCGCATCGAGAACTCCTACTTCAGGAACCCTTCGTAATGACGCATCATCAGTTGAGATTCGATCTGCTTCATCGTTTCGAGACCGACCCCGACCATGATCAGCACGGCCGTTCCCGCGAAGGGGAACGAAGTCACGTTCCAGGCCCCCTGCGCAATGAACGGCAGCACCGCGATCGATCCGAGGAACATCGCTCCCGGAAGCGTGATGCGGGTCAGAATGTGGTCAAGGTAGTCGGCCGTGGGACGCCCCGGACGGATGCCGGGAACGAACCCACCGTATTTCTTCATGTTGTCGGCAACGTCGGTCGGGTTGAACGTGATCGCGGTGTAGAAATACGTGAAGAAGATGATGAGGACGAAATACGCCACCACGTACCAGAAGCTCGTTCCGCTGGCGAAGTGGCGATCGATGAAGTTCTTGAACGTGTTGTTCTGCACGATCGTCGCCGCCAGAACAGGCAAGTACAGCAGCGACGAGGCGAAGATGATCGGGATGACCCCCGCTTGGTTGACCTTCATGGGAATGTAGGTAGACCCGCCGCCCATCGTCTTTCGCCCCACCACGCGTTTGGCGTATTGCACCGGGATTCTGCGCTGGGCCTGCTCGACCAACACGACCGTAAGGACAATCGCCATACCCAAAGCGATGAAGACGGACCCCTTCGCCGGCCCCGCACTCGCCCAGAGCGAGGTCGCGTTCCCCGGCAGCGAAGCGATGATCGAGGCGAAGATAAGCAGCGACATACCGTTGCCGATCCCCCGCTGCGTGATCAACTCGCCGAGCCACATGATGAGTGCCGTTCCCGCCGTCAGCGTCAAAACGATCAGGAAAGTGCGACCAACGGTCAGGTTCGTGAACATGTCGCGGATGCCTGGGAACAGGTTCCCGCTGTTCGCCGTGACGACGATCCCCAGGGACTGCAGCAAGGAAAGCACCACGGTCATGTAACGCGTGTACTGGGTGATCTTCTTGCGGCCGAGTTCGCCTTCCTTTTGCAGCGCTTCAAGCTTCGGAATAACCACCGTAAGCAACTGCATGATGATCGAGGAGGTGATGTACGGCATGATCCCGAGCGCAAAGATCGCGAACCGAGTCAATGCGCCACCAGAGAACAAGTTGATCAGCGTGTAGACGCCGCCGCTTTGCTCCGCTTGCCTCTGGAGCTCTTCGATCTTGGTCACGTCTACGCCGGGCAACGGGATGTGCGACCCCAGCCGGTACACGCCGATGATCAAAAGCGTGAACAGGATCTTGTTCCGCAGGTCGGGGATCTTGAAGGCGTTTCGAAACGCGCTGAGCACGACTTGGGCCTTTCTGCCTAGATCACCTCGACGGTGCCGCCTGCGGCCGTGATCTTGGCCTTGGCGGACTCACTGAACGCCGCGGCCTTAACCGTCAAGGGCACGGTCACCTCTCCCCTACCCAGGATCTTGATCGCTCCGCGGCTCTTGCGCACCACGCCCTTGGCGCGAAGCGCATCCGGGTCGACCACCGTCCCTGCAGCGAAGGCATTCAACGACTCGACGTTCACGGGCTCGTACTCGACCTTGAAGCGTGCGTTCGAGAACCCGCCCAGCTTGGGCAGACGGCGGTGCAGCGGCATCTGGCCGCCCTCGAACCACGGATGGACGGTCGTGCGCGCGCCGGTACCCTTCGTTCCACGACCGGACGTCTTGCCCTTGCCGGACCCGTGACCGCGACCGACTCGCGTTGCTTTCTTGTGTGCGCCCGGTGCCGGACGCAGATGATGCAGCTTCACTGCGAAACCTCCTCGACCTCAACCAGGTGCGCGACCGCACGCACGGCGCCGCGCGCCTGAGGCGTGTCGTCGCGCACGACGCTCTGGCGAATCTTACGAAGCCCGAGAGAGCGGACCGTCTCACGCTGACGCTCAGTACACCCGATCAGCCCGCGCCGCAGCGTAACCTTGATCTTCGCCATCACGCACTCGCCTCGGCCGCGCGAATCGCCTCGAGCATCCGCCGCGGCGCGACACGCTCGAGCGGCAGACCGCGGTCGCGCGCCACATCTTCAGGCAAGCGCAGAGACCGCAATCCTGACTCAACGGCGTGCACGATGTTGATCGGGTTCCCGCTGCCCAACGACTTCGACAGGATGTCGGAAATCCCAGCGCACTCAAGTACTGCGCGCACCGGACCGCCGGCGATGATCCCGGTACCCGGTGACGCCGGCTTCAGCATCACGCGACCGGCGCCGTGCTCACCGGTAATCTCGTGGGGAATCGTAGCCCCCACCATGGGAACGCGAAACATCGAGCGCTTCGCGATGTCGATGCCCTTCTGAATAGCGGCGGGGACTTCCTTCGCCTTGCCGTACCCCACACCGACTCTGCCGCTGCGGTCTCCGACGACGACGAGCGCCGTGAACGAGAAGCGTCGGCCTCCCTTTACGACCTTCGCCACGCGGTTGATCGTGACGACGCGCTCCTCGAACTGCGGGGCTCCCGGATCCTGATCCGGTCCCGAACGACGACGCTCCACCATGTGGTGTGACTCCTCCCTAGAACTTCAATCCAGCTTCGCGAGCGCCTTCAGCCAACTCGCGAACGCGCCCCTGGAAGCGAAAGCCTCCGCGGTCGAAGACGACAGCCTCGACCCCCGACGCGAGCGCGCGCTTGCCGACTAGTAACCCTACGGCCTTGGACACGGTGCTCTTGTTCCCGTCCTTGGCAATCTCGGGGTCCAGCGCCGACGCGGATGCGATCGTGTGGCCGCGCAGATCATCGATGACCTGTGCGTAGATGTGCCGGTTCGAGCGAAACACCGCCAACCGCGGGCGCTGCGCACTCCCGACCACCTGCTTGCGAACGCGCGCATGCCGGCGCGTACGGGCCTCCACCTTCTTCAGCGCCATCTCTACTTCGCTGCCTTTCCGGCCTTGCGTCGGACGTACTCGCCCTGATAGCGAATGCCCTTGCCCTTGTAGGGGTCCGGCGGACGAAGCGCGCGGATGTTCGCCGCCACCTGACCGACGGCCTGCTTATCCGTTCCGCTTACGATGATCTTCGTCGGCGTCTCGACCGTGAACAAGATCCCCTCGGGAGCTGGAACCAGCACCGGGTGACTGAAGCCGACGAGCACTTCGAGGTCATCGCCCTTGGCCGATGCGCGGTACCCGACGCCCTGAATCTCCAACACCTTGAAGTAGCCCTCCGTCACGCCCTGAACCATGTTGGCCACGAGCGTCCGGGTCAGTCCGTGCAGCGACCGGTGCGTGCGTCCATCGCTCGGACGCTCGACTCGCAGGGTATCCCCCTCGCGCACCAAGCTCATGTCGGCGTGAATGTCGCGCTCGAGCGTCCCCTTGGGACCCTTGACCGTCACCCTTGTTCCGGAGACCTCGACATCGACACCGCTGGGAACGGTGATCGGATTCTTTCCAATTCTGCTCATCTCACCATCACCACACGTAACAAAGGACTTCGCCGCCGGTGCCGGCCTTCGCCGCCTGTCTGTCCGTCATCAAACCCTTGGCCGTCGAAAGAATAGCGATACCAAGTCCGCCAAGAACGCGCGGCAACGAGTCGTGGTGCGCGTACACGCGCAATCCCGGCTTCGAAATCCGCTTGATCCCAACGATCGTGCGCTCGCGGTTCGGGCCGTACTTCAACTTGATCGTGAGCTGCGGTCCCTGCTCGCCGCCGGCCACATCGAAATCCTCGATGTAACCCTCGCGGCGCAGGATGTCGGAGATCGCGACCTTCAGTTTGGACGACGGCATGAGCGTGGAGTCCTTGCCCGCCGTGGTGGCGTTGCGGATCCGCGTAAGCATGTCGGCGATCGGATCGGTCATCGTCATCTCAGATCACCAGCTCGCCTTCGTGATACCGGGCAGCTCGCCCGAATGCGCCAGCTGCCGCAAGCAAATCCGGCACAGGCAGAACGCGCGGTAATAGGCGCGCGGTCGGCCGCAGCGCTTGCACCGGTTGTACGCGCGGGCGGAGAACTTCGCCGGACGCTTCTGCTTCTCAATCAACGCGGTCTTCGCCATCAGATCTCCGCCTTCATGTCGCGGAAGGGAAACCCGAGCTCGCGCAGCAAGGCGCGCCCGTGCTCGTCGTTCTCCGCCGTCGTTACCACCGTGATGTCCATCCCTCGGACCTTCGTCACCCTGTCGTAGTCGATCTCGGGAAAGATCAACTGCTCCGTTACTCCGAAGGTGTAGTTCCCTGAGCCGTCCATCTTGGTCGGCAAACCGCGGAAGTCGCGGATACGAGGCAAAGCGACCGACAGGAGTCGGTCGAGAAACTCCCACATACGATCGCCTCGCAACGTCACCTTCACGCCGATCGCCTGCCCCTCACGGAGCTTGAACGCAGCGATGGACTTGCGCGCCTTCGTCACCAACGGCTTCTGGCCCGAGATGATCTCGAGATCTTTCGTCGCGCCCTCGATGAGCTTGGCGTCCTTGATGGCTTCGCCCACGCCCATGTTTATCGTGACCTTGACCGGACGCGGCACCTGCATCACGTTCGCGAGACCAATCGAGTCCTTCAAGGACGGACGGATCTCGTCGCGATACCGCTGCTTTAGCCGCGGAACGGTGGTCGTGGATGTATCCGTCATCAGATCCTCGCCCCACACTTCTTACAGACACGCTGCTTGCCCTCGGCGGAAACGTCGAAGCCGACCCGAGTCGGCGCGCTGCACGAAGAACAAAGCAGAGCAACGTTGGAAACATCTACGGGCATTTCCTTGGTGATGATCCCGCCGGTCACGCCCGAGCGTCCTTGCGCCGGGCGAACGCGCTCATGGCGCTTCACCTGGTTGACGCCCTCGACCATGACCGCGTTGCGTGCCGGGTACACGCGCACCACGCGACCTTGCTTGCCCCGGTCCTTACCCGAGATGACCTGGACGATGTCGTTCTTGCGGATCTTGGATGCCGACATCTAGAGCACCTCCGGAGCCAGCGAGATGATCTTCATAAAGCGCTTGTCTCTCAGTTCTCGAGCCACGGGGCCGAAAATACGGGTCCCCCTGGGGTTCATCTGGTCGTTGATCAGCACCGCAGCGTTCTCGTCGAAGCGGATGTACGACCCGTCCGGGCGACGGCGCTCCTTCTTCGTGCGCACGACGACGGCCTTGACGACCTCGCCCTTCTTGACAGGCGCCCCGGGAAGCGCGTCCTTGACTGTCGCAACGATGATGTCTCCGATTCGCGCATAGCGACGGCCGGAGCCACCCAGCACACGGATACACAGGATCTCCCGCGCGCCGGTGTTGTCGGCAACCTTCAACCGGCTCTCTTGCTGGATCATCTACTTCGCCTTCTCAAGGATCTCGGCAACGCGCCAACGCTTCGTCCGCGAGAGCGGGCGCGTCTCCGCGATGCGGACACGATCACCCACGCCGCAGGAGTTCGCTTCGTCGTGCGCCTTGTACTTCGTCAAGCGCCGCTGTGTCTTGCCATACAGCGCATGCCGGAACGTGTCCTGAACCGCGACCACGACGGTCTTATCCATCTTGTCGCTCACGACCACGCCCACGCGGGTCTTCCGCCGTGACCGTTCCATCATGCCTCCTCCGTCCCGGTACCTTCGAGCGCCATGAGCTCACGCTCGCGCACGACGGTGAGAATCCGGGCAACTTCCTTGCGCATCTGCTTGATCCGCATCGGGTTGTCCAGCTGACCGGTCACTAACTGAAAGCGAAGGTTGAACAACTCTTCCTTCGCCTCGGCGAGCTTCCCGTCGAGCTCGATGTCCGAAAGCTGTCGCAGTTCGTTCGGATTCATAGCGTCCGTTCGCCCTTCCGGTCCATCATTCGCCCTCTTCGCGCCGCACGAACCGAGTCTTCAACGGCAGCTTGTGTGCCGCCAGCCGCAAGGCCTCGCGCGCGATCTCCTCGTCAACACCGGCGAGTTCGAACATCACCCGGCCGGGCTTGACCACAGCGACCCATCCCTCGGGGTTGCCCTTGCCCGAACCCATCCGAGTCTCGGCCGGCTTCTTCGTGAAGGGCTTGTCGGGGAAGATGTTGATCCACACCTTGCCGCCACGGCGCATGTGTCGCGTCATCGCAACACGAGCGGCCTCGATCTGCCGTGCGGTCACCCACGACGGCTCAATCGCCTGCAGCCCAAAATCCCCGAAGGACACCTTCGTGCCGCCCTTCGCCAGCCCCCGCATGTGTCCGCGGTGCTGCTTGCGGTGCTTTACCTTCTTCGGCGCGAGCATCTACTCCCCCGCCCCCTCGTTTCCGGTTTCGGGAACCGCAGGCTTAGCCTCGGTCGCCGGAGCGGCCTTCGGCGCGGGAGCCGCCGGGCGGTCGGCCGTCGGACGCCCACCGGCACCGCGAGGAGCACCCGCACCCGGACCACCGCGACCTGCACCGGCACCGCGAGGAGCACCGGCACCG
>JBAZZY010000011.1 GCA_041658565.1 Actinomycetota bacterium
GCGGTCGGACCCGTACTCGGCGGGATCCTTGCGACTGCCGCGACTGTTCAGACCGTCTGGAAGGGGGCGCTGCTGCTGTTCGTCTACTCGCTGGGAATGGGAGTTCCGTTCCTGCTGCTGGCGCTGGGATCGACTGGGACGGGACGGGCGTTCCGATTCCTGCGCAGGAGGCGGTCGGCAATCGAGCGCGTCGGCGGCGTAGTTCTGCTGGGCATGGGCACGCTGCTGGTGACCGGTCGATGGGAGCAGATGTTCATCCCGCTCATCCGCTGGGTCTCCAACCGAGGCTGGCCGCCCATCTAGATCACTTGTCGGTCCCTTGGTTTCGAACCGAACGATGACAGGTCGGCCCGGCCCCGTTCCCCGAGTGTGCTGTGTCCGGCTGGTTGCCCGGCGCCCGGTCGTCATTCTTCGTCCCGCCGTGCCTTCCCATGCCGCCGTGCATGCTCATCATCATGAGCGGACACAGGAGGAGTAGCCCGAGCGAAAGGACGGTACTCAGTCGCACTTCGAAGAGTCCAACCGCGATCGCGACGGCACCGAGCCCCACAACCGCCAACTGCACCTTGCGTCGGTTCACTTGGTTTGCAGCCATCGCCCCTCCATCTATCTGTCTGCCCTCACCGTAGACGCAACATGTAAGGGCGGAATGAAGACTCCAGGGTCTTGGACAAGCTCCTCTAGATCTCCCAGTTCAATACCACGGGCTCCGCAAAGCCCTCGAGGGTCAGCGTGAGGATTCCGTTCGTGGGGCCTCCACGCGAGAACGCAAGGACTCCGGAGCGGTGGTGGCCACCGGGCGGATCACCCGTCCATGTCCCGCCTGCCCACGCGAGACCTGCAATCTCCAGTCGGCCCCGCGGTGTCATGCCGAGATTCCCGCTGTGCGTTGTCAGTTCCACCTGAAATCGAATGCCGGAGGTGTCGAGTTGACGTGGTCGCACCTCGATCTCGATCGAGCCGACGGACACGGTTCTCGTCGGGAGCGACGCGGCGGTTGCCTGCTTGTTCGTGCGACTCCGCAGAGCCACCGCGACCGCGAGCGTGACGAGGAGGACGGCGCCGACGGCAACAGCGACGATCCATCGTTTCGCCCTTGTATCCGGCTTGATCTCGGTCGCATCCATTCTCGGGTCCTCTTTCAATGCCGGATTCGGCGCAGTCGTCCGGCGGCCACCGTCACGCCGACGGCGTTCGCTCCGATGCCGCCGAGCATGAAAGCAATCCGGTAGTCGGTTAGGAACGCTGCGGCTCCCGTTGCTCCCGCGAACGGGGCGAGGTCGGCGATGTGATGCGCGCAACACGCGATCATCCCGACTGCCGACGATCCGGCGCCCGTTGTCCCTGCGGCCGCGACCGCGCGCCCCATTGAACGCCGCCGCCGAAGTTCGGCCATCAGGCCGACCTGGAGCCCGAACCCGGCGATGATCGGCGTGAGGAAGTACCAGTCTTCTCGCGTCTGCCGCACGAGATGATCGAGCGAACCCGATGCCGCGCCGACGACGCCTGCGTAGAAGGCTGCGAGCGCCGCGGCGCCGATGACGCCCATGCGAACGCTGCGCAAGTGTGACCGCGTGGGCGTCATATGGCGCGCACGGGCGGCCGACTCGTCGGCGGTGGCGGATTCGTCCATGTCGTGAGGAACCCTACGAGGCGCGGATGAAGACGCTGTGAAGATCGACGTGCCGGGGATGAAGACGGCGCGGGGTCGGCTACGTCAGGGAGTCCGCGAGGCGCGCGGCGTTGCGCGCGACCATGGCCATGATCGTCACCTGTGGGTTCACCCGAGTCGAGGACGGCATGATCGATCCGTCCAAGATCCACAAACCGGGCACGTCCCACACCTTCCCCCATGGGTCGGTCACAGATGTGCGCGGGTCTGCGCCGGCGCGCGCCGTTCCCATCGGGTGGTACGCCGACAACTTCAGGTCCGAACGACGCCAGTGGCCTTCGCGGATCTTCGACACGTCTTCACGCGAATGGATCGTCGGCAATCCCGGCAACATTGGGAAGACGGTCCTTGCGCCGGCGGCGAAGAAGATGTCGGACGTGAACGCGATGGCCTCTACCACTTTCGCGGTGTCCTCGCGCGAGAGGTTGTAGCGCATCAGCGCTTGGTTCCCGAGCGGACGGATGTGTCCGTTCGGACCGTCGCTGATGATCGAGCCGACGGAAGCCATGTTTGGGTACTGAGCGAACAACTCCTTGTACTCGGCACCGGTTCCCGGGATCGAGCTTGCCGAGTACGTGATCCCAGGCGGCGGGAACGTGGACTCAAGCAAGATGCCTTCGTCGATCTTGTGATCGACGAAGTAGCCCTGTACTGCGCCACGCCACGCGCGCAAGTCCTCATCGAACAGTGCTGTGACGCCGGCGCCGGGGTGGATTACGAAGTTCCGGCCGAGTTGGCCGGACGAGTCGGCGATCCCCTGGCGCAGCAACAGTGCCGGCGTGTGCACCGCTCCGGCGGCCACGACGGTGGCGCGCGCCCGCACGCGCAACGTCCCGCGGCGCTTGTCGGTGTCGGGGTCGCGAACTTCCGCAATGACGCCGACCGCGCGCTCGTTCTCGATCCAGACTTTGCGCGCGCGCACGTGTGCGTAGATCACGGCACCGTTTGCGACGGCGCGCGGCAGGTACGACACGTGCATTGCTTGCTTGGCGTCCACCGGGCACCCGAAGTTGCACGGACCGTGACCGTGGCATCCGCGCGCGTTGCGTCGGATCGGTCCGCCCGAGAGCCCCAGTTCGGCCGCGCCGCGGCGCAGAACTTCGGCGTTCATGCCTGCCGCGCCGTCCGGTATCGGCTGAACGCCGATGACATCCTCGACCACGTCGAACCACGGTTCCATATCCTCGGGCGTCACGTCGGGAAGTCCGGACTTCGACCATTCGTCCAGGACGCCGGCGGGTGTGCGATGGCACGTTCCGGAGTTCACCACGGTAGTTCCGCCGACGACGCGGCCCAGAGGCAACTGGATCGCCGGCGCTCCGATCGTTCCGGTCATGGCTTGGTCGCGGTACAGGTCGATCGCGCGGTCGATCGCGCGCCGTCCACGGAAGTTCTCGCGGTTGTAAGCACCGCCTTCTTCGAGCAGCACGACGCGCAGCCCGGCGCGCGCCAGCGTCTCGGCGGCGACCGCCCCCCCCGCGCCGGTCCCGATGATCGCGACGTCGGCGTCGATGGTCTGAGATCGCACGTCGGGGTACTGAACGACATCGAGATTCACGGCCGCCGGGACGGTGCTCCAGTCAAGCGGCAGCAGCGGCTCTTCCCGGTAACCGATCGCCGCACTGATGTCCGGGTGGCTTGCGTAGGCGATCGCAACCAGCGTGCGAACGCCTCCGAGGGCCTCCTTGATCGCGCGCGCCTTGCGGCCCTTACGGTTTGAAGCCAGCCATTGGTCGCGCGCGTCCGGCGACATCGAGTGCAGCAGGCGGGGGTGGGCGGAGAGCAACGGCGCAACTTCGACGCCGGCGATCATCGCGCGCACGAGTCTGCGCGCAGTAGGGCTAAAGCGCGACAACATGTCGTCGATGTCGGCGGCCAGATTGAGTTCCGAGGCACTCTGGGGGATGGCGCCGCCCTCGGGGACGAGCGCGTCGGCGATAGCTTCGAGCGCGCGGAACTCCAGCCGAGTCAGTGTTCGTCCCATGCTCGTCTCCCCGTTAGCGAGTTCCGCGGAACGTTAGCGCCCCAGCCGCCCACGAAACAAGAAACGGTCACTCGCGGTCGGGTTCGGCGCGCCAGCGGTAACCCATTCCGGGCAGCGTGATGATCCATCGGGCGCGCGCCGGATCATCACCGAGCTTCTGCCGCAGCTGGCGAACGAAGACCCGGAGGGTTTCGCTGCCGTACCCGGATCCCCACACCTTGCGCAGCAACCACTGGTGAGTCAGCAGTTTTCCCGGGTTGGTGACCATGGCTTCCAGGAGGCGGTACTCCGTCGGAGTGAGTTCAACGGATATCCCGCTCAGCAATACCAGTTGCCTGCTCAAATCGACTTCGAGTTCGCCGAAGTGAAGGACTGCGGGCAGGTCCTCGCCGCCGGCGCGTCGCTGAGTCGCGCGCACCCGCGCGAGCAACTCCTCCATCGCGAACGGTTTCACGACGAAGTCGTCTGCTCCGGCGTCCAGAGCGGAGATCTTGTCTTCTTGCGACTCGCGAACGCTCAGCACTATTACGGGCACTTTCGTCCACGAGCGCATCCGCCGGATGACCTCGTGCCCATCGATGCCCGGCAACCCAAGATCGAGAACAAGCAGATCGACATCCGTACTCGCAAGGGTTGCTAGGGCCGTTTCCCCGTTGCCGGCGGTGAGGACTTCGTAGCCGCGCGCGCGCAGGCTCGTTCCCACGGCCCGCAAGATCTGCGGGTCGTCATCGACGACGAGAATGCGAGTCGCGGGCATATGTCAACCTCCGGAAGGCAAGTTGAAGATGACTGTAGTTCCGCCGCCGGGGGTTCCTTCGATGCGGATTTGACCTCCGTGCGCGACGACGATCGCGCGCGCGATGGAAAGGCCGAGGCCGGTGCCGGAACCCGGTTCCTTGCCGCGCACGAAAGCGTCGAATGCGGTCGAACGTTGCTCCGGCGGAATCCCCGGACCCGTGTCGGCCACTCGAACCTCGAGGGTGTCGTGCCATTCGGCGGCAGCGACGGTAATGCGTGAGCCTGGGGGAGAGAACTTGGCCGCGTTCTCCAGCAAGTTGGTTAGGACCTGATCGATCTGCAGGACGTCCATGGGAACATCCGGGATGTCCTCCCGCACGCGCAGGAGGATCTCATGAGGCGACAGCATCGGTTGCAGCCTTGCCACGACGCCTTCGATCACATCTACAATTGCAGCGGGCGACTTGGTCGGAACGAGCGCGCCCGCGCGAATCCTCGCGAGATCCATGAGGTTTCCCACCAAACGATTCAAGCGCTCGGCTTCGTGGCGAATAGTGGCCAGCAATTCGCTGCGATCTGTGTCGCTGAAGCTTGTCTGTTCGTCCTGCAGGCTTGTGACCGCCGCGGTGATGGATGCGAGTGGTGTGCGCAGGTCGTGGGTGACCGAGGAGAACAAGGCCGCGCGCAGGTTGCTCTCTTCGGCCTCGACGTGAGCCCGGCGCGCCTCGTCGGCGAGTCTCATCCGCTCCAACGCCAGTGCCATTTGCGTCGCGAAAGAGCGGATGACCTCGCGCTCTTCCTGACTCAACCCCGCGCGCGAGGTGATCGTGATCCGTCCGACTTCCAAAGCGCCGGAAGTCATTGAGAACTCCTCGGCTTGTCCCTCGGTGTCGATCGATCCCTTGGGCTGAACGACCAGCGGGGAGGAGTCCGAATCAGTCGACACCTCGCACCGCAAGAGACCGAGCAGGTCCGTGATCGCCTCCGCGAAACTGCGCAGAACCGCGCGCGGCGGTTCCCCCGACAGTAGGCGGCCGGACAAGTGATGCAGCAAGCGCGCTTCTCGCTCGCGGCGTTCGGCGCGCGCCCGTTGCCCCAACGCGGTTGAGATCAGCGCGCCGACGACTGCCGAGACAACCAGGAATACGAGCAGAGCGACGAAGTCCTCGGACTTAGCGACGCTGAAAGTCAGGCGAGGGGGCGTGAAGAAGAAATTGAGTCCGAGGAAAGCTAGGAGCGATGCAGCCAGTCCTGCCCATATCCCGGCGGGCGCCGAGAGCATCACTGCAAGCACATAAGCAAGGGCTGCGACTGTGGGCGAGATCTCTCCGGGGAGCAGTGCGAGCGCAGTGATGGCTCCGGTCGCCAGCACCGGCAGCAGGGCGCGCGGGATCCTTCCGAGTTCGCCGCCGGGGCGTTCCGCTGAGGAGCTCATGGTCTCAGCCTGAGTCTGTCCCCGTCCGGGCGACTGCACAAGTCGGACGGGGATTTGATCCTCACAACTTCCTTACGGCGTACGGCTAATCCCTTACGCGCGCGCAACGGCTTGCTCCCGAGAATGATCGTAGGAGGCACGATTGTCATGACGGACGGATTCGTTGCAGGAATCGTCGTAGGGATCATCGTCGGCATGCTCTTCGGCCCCGTGCTCCGGTCGTACCTCGTTTGGCGAGAGTGGAAGAGGGCGTCGCAGCCGGCCGAGTTGATCGACGAAATTATCGAAAGAATGGGGCCGGCGCGCGGACCGGACCCAGCGAAGGTGAAGGCATCGGGTCGGCGGGCGGCCCGATGAAGACCGATGTCGGCACTTCCCGGCACAGCGACGGCAGGGCCCTTGGACGGCGTCTCGTCGCCGGTCGGACCGGTTTCGGGGCGGTCGCGAAGCGATTGCTGCTGGGCAAGCCGATTGCGACTGAAGAGGCCGGGCACCACCTCCTCCCAAAGATCCTGGCGTTGCCGGTGTTCGCGTCCGACGCACTTTCTTCGAATGCGTACGCGACCGAGGAAATCTTGCTGGTACTCGCGCTTGCGGGGTCGGGGAGTCTCAAGTGGTCGTTGCCGATCGCGGCGGCGGTGGCGACGGTCCTGACCATCGTGGTCATCTCATACCGGCAAACGGTGCGCGCGTACCCGAGCGGCGGCGGCGCGTACATCGTCGCCAAGGAAAACCTCGGCGAGATCCCCGGACTGGTTGCGGCGGCGTCGTTACTGACCGACTACGTTCTTACCGTCGCGGTGAGCATCGCCGCGGGCGCGTTCGCATTGGCGTCGCTGGTGCCGGAGTTGCTGGATCACCGTGTGGCGGTTTCGTTGGCGTTCATCGCCTGCATCACCGTGGCGAACCTCCGGGGGGCTAGGGAGTCGGGGTTTGTGTTCGCGATCCCCACCTACGCCTTCGTGATTTCGAGTCTTACGCTGATCGGCGTGGGCTTGGCTCGATGCACCGTGGGAACTTGTCCGGTTGCGGCCGCGCCTGAGGCGTTGCATGTTACCCAAGGGCTGACCCTCTTCCTCGTCCTGCGCGCGTTCTCATCCGGTTCAACGGCGCTCACCGGTGTTGAGGCGATTGCCAACGGGGTTCCGGCGTTTCAAGGCGGTCGCCCCAAGGAACAGGCACACAACGCCGCAACGACGCTGGCGATCCTCGGAGTCTTGTCCGTCACCATGTTCGTCGGGCTCACCTACCTGGCGCACCGGATTGGAGTGCATCCGTCGGAGGATCGCTCGGTGGTGGCGCAGATCGCGTTTGCGGTGTTCGGTTCGGGGTTGGGTTTCGGCATCGTGCAGGTAGCGACGGCGCTGATCTTGGTCTTGGCCGCCAATACGGCCTATCAGGACTTCCCGCGACTGTCGTCGATCCTCGCGCGAGACCGGTACATGCCTCGTCAGTTCATCAACCGCGGGGACAGGCTGGTCTTCTCGAACGGAATCATCGTGCTTTCGGGAATGGCTTCACTCTTGGTGTGGATCTATCACGCAGACGTCACGCGAATCATTCAGCTCTACGTGGTCGGGGTGTTTACGAGCTTCACGTTGTCACAGATCGGCATGGTTGTGCACTGGCGTCGTCTTCGTGAACCAACCGGATGGCGTCGCCGCGCGGCACTGAACACAGTGGGGGCCGTGGCAACCGGATTGGTGCTTATCGTGGTCGCGACGACGAAGTTCACTCACGGTGCATGGGTCGTCGTCGTCGCGATCCCGTTCATCGTGCTGGGGTTCAAGGGGATTCACTCCCACTACCGGTCTGTTGGGCGTCAGTTGAGGGTGCTGGAAGACCGGCCCCGCGCCGTTGCGGCAACCAGGGCGATCGTGTTGGTCGAAAACGTTGACGAGGCAACTTTGCGCGCGGTCGGGTATGCGCGCGCCCTTCGTCCGCGGGAGGTGCGAGGTCTGCACGTCGGCACAGATCAGACTTCCGCCAAAGTTGTCGCGGACTGGAGCGCGTCCTGCTCGGGAACGCCGTTGGATGTCGTTCCCTCAGAGGGGAAGGGGCTGCCGGAAATGATCCGGCGCTACGTGAAGTCACGGGCCTTCGCCGAGGACGAGTTCATCACCATCGTTGTGCCCGAAACGATTCGAACAGGCTGGCGTCAACTTATCGGCCGGTGGAGAACGCTGTTCAGCGAATCAACCCTGCGCGCTTTGCCCGGGGTCGTGGTGACGGATGTGCCGCTGTTGCGTGACCACGGCGCGACGTCCGCTACGTCCGCCCCGCTGCGGCCGGTCGCTCCTTCGCGGGTCGAAGCGATCGTTCTCGCGTCGGCGGTACACAACGCAACGCTGCGCAGCATCGCCTACGCGCAGTCGCTGAGGCCGGCGGGCCTGACTGCGGTGAGCTTCAACATTGATCCGAGCGAAACTGCGCGAGTGATGGAGGAGTGGAACCGTTGGGGAGTCGACGTTCCGCTTGAGATCATCGACGCGCCTTTCCGAGATGTATCCGAATCCCTAGTGCGCTACGTCCGAAGATTGCGCGCGGAACGCCCGGGCTTGGTGGTGTCGGTAGTCATCCCGGAGTTCATCGTCGGCCGATGGTGGCACGGCTTCCTGCACAACCAAACGGCCCTCGCCCTGCGCGTCGCGCTGCTGTTTGAGCCCGGGGTTGTCGTCTCGAGCGTTCCCTACCACCTGGACTGAGACACGCGCGCTCCGCGTCTGCACGTCGGCCCTGTTGGGTCCGTGGCTCCTGCCGGACAGGCCGCCGAAGATCGGGCAAAGCAGGAGATGTCGTAGCGTCAGCGAACAAATATGCATGAAACGAACTGTTGCCG
Organism: Actinomycetota bacterium; assembly: GCA_041658565.1. Lineage (NCBI taxonomy): Bacteria > Bacillati > Actinomycetota > Actinomycetota bacterium. The sequence continues at coordinate 8,669 of JBAZZY010000011.1, forward strand.
TTTTCGTTCTTGCGCTGGCGGTCATCGCCCCGACGGCGAGTCCGGGCGCGCCGGGTTTTGGATCAGGGCACGCGCGCGCAGGCGTAGCCGTCGTGGACGCGAGTTGGCACCTGGGGGCGTCCCAAGGGCAGTACGCAGATGCGCGATCGGTTCCCGGACCCGATGTGCCGGTTGACCCGTACGGTCATTCCACTTGGAAGGCGTCCTCATACGGGCTCGCTTCGCGGAGCACGACGCGCGCGCTTGTTGTGGAGGATTCCGAAGGCAAGCGCGTCGCAATCATCACCCACGACCTTTACTTGCCGCAGGATCTGTTGACGCGTCGCGTCGCCGGGTTGCTTCAACAACACGATCGCGACGTTTCGCTCGGCCTGATCGACGGCGCCTACGTGGGGATTACGCCGGAGAACCTCGCGGTGACGGCGTCGCATAGTCACTCGTCGCCTTACTACTCGTCGCCCTCGTGGGGACTGTGGGTCTTCGAGGACGTCTTCGATGTGCGGTTCTTCGAGTACATGGCACAGAAGATGTCGCAAGCGGTGATTGAGGCATCAGGCAATCTTGTGCCGGTGCGTGTCGGTGGAGCCACCGTTCCGTTTAACGAGATCTCGAGTCACTCCTACGGCCCGCAGGTCGGCGATGATGGGACGCCGGCCGGTCAGCCGTGGTCGTTCACAGCCGGCCGGATCACGGTCGTGAGTTTCGATGATCTTTCGGATCCCGGATCGCCGCGACCGCTGGCGACGTGGCTCATCATGGGGCTGCACCCGGAGTGGGTTTTTGGCGACGGGCTGCTCAACGGCGACATCACCCATGCGTTGTACCGGGTCACCGATCGCGAGATTGGTGGAGTCACGCTTTGGTCTCAGCGGGAGACAGGCACGTCCGGTCCCCACAAGGACACGCGGGTGCATCCTCCCGAGGCTCGCAGGGAATTTCAGGACATGAAGTTCGGCCAGCTCGAGCGAGCCGCGCGCCTGTTGGCGGATCGCGTTGCGCAGACTCGAGCAAACATCGAGCGTTGGTCTCGGGGAGAGGGATCCGCGGAGATGCCGAACTTGTTCGCGCCGCTGCGCGAGGACTTCGAAGTGGCGGCGGTTTCGGTTCGCGTCGCACCGCCGACGACGCGCCCCTACCCGGGTGTGTCGAACTGCAACACTGCAAGGGCCTTTAGAGGAGATCCGGGAGTGCCCGTTGCGGGACTTCCCGACTGCGAGTTTCCCTTTGGCGACGCGACTCATCCGGTCATGGACGCGTCGCCGGTGGATCTTTCAACGTTGTACGACGAAGCGCGCGCCGCCGGGGTTCCTATTCCCTCCAGCTACGGCGCAACCGCCTTCACCGGTGTCGAGGAGACGATCGCCGTGCATCTGCAAGCGATGCGACTCGGCGACATTGGTATCACCTTCGCTCCGGCCGAGCAGTTCACGGATCAGGTTCTCAACATCGAGAGCCGGCTCGACCTGATCGAAGACAACCTCTGGGAAGGGTGGGACTGGACGACCGTGCAGCCGTGCACGCAGGGCGCGGATACTCGCTGGACATGTCCGGATCCACGGAAACCGCAGACGTCGCTTCCTCCGGTGACCGATGTGGCGTATCGAACGATGCGCGCGCAGATACACAACGACGCCGACGGGTGGGACGACCCCGAGTACGCGCCGTACGCGGATTCCGAGCCGGTGGATCCGGCTCAGATCAAGGGGAACTTCACCCGCGAGGAACTGGCCGAGAACGGTTTTCGGCTTCCGATCGCGGTGGGGATGGCAAACGACTACTGGGGGTACATCCCCTCGTACCGCGAGTACCGGTCGCACGACCACTACCGCAAGGCGCTCTCGGGCCTCGGGCCGCACGGCTCCGATTTCCTGGCGACCAGGCTGGCGCGCATGGCCGCGTCGTTGAACGGGGGAGACGACCTTGCGCTCTCGCCACTGGATCTTGCGTACCAGGCCGAGGGCGTCCGGGCCGATCTGCTCGCGCAGCATCTTGGAGAGCTGTCGGCCGCCTTCACTGCCGCATATGAGGCATCGTTGCCCGCCGACGGTGGTGTCGTTGGAGTCGTCGAGCAGCCGATCGACGTTCGCCGTTTCGACGCCGCGAGTGTGCGTTGGATCGGTGGATCGAGCTACGACGATCTTCCCAACGTGCGGGTAGAGAGGCTCGTGGATAATCGCTGGGAGCAGTGGGGAGACCAAACGGGCGAGGTCCAGGTCATGGTGGACTCCCCGGTTCCCGCCGAACTTCCGGCGTGGCGAGCCGGGGAGTTCGCGTGGACGTGGACGGCATCGTTCGAGGCGTTCGTGTCCGATCTCGAGCGCCCCGGGGGTCGCCCCGGCGTTACGCCCGAGGGGGCGTACCGCTTCGTGATCGACGGGGTTCGCCGGTCGGGCGCACCGTCGCGCGTCGAGCCGTATCACCTGGAGAGCGAGTCGTTCCGTGTGCGCCCTTGGGCCGGCATCACGGTTGAGGATCTGCGCGTGGAGCCCGGTGGCGACGTTTCGTTCCGCGTGGGGCCTGTCGGCACCCACGCCTTTGGAACCCCCAATACCTACGTCGTCGGCCCCGTCGACTACCCGGATTCGTATGAGAGCCGTTTCCCGTTCATTCGCAACGAGCGCCGGCTGTTTACGTACGGACTGGCCGATCCGGCGCGCCACCAGCAGTACTGCCCGCAGTGCAGCTTCCGGCCGTGGGCGGATACCGCCGCGGTGGCTTCGGCGACGGTGACGGTTGCGCGCGCGGACGGCGTGAGTGAGTCCGTGCCGGCCGAGTTTGATCCGGAAACCGGATGGTGGGTGGCGCATGCAGAACTGAGTCCGGGCGAGCGCGCGTCGGTAGAACCCGGCGGCATCGTGGATACGTATGGAGAGACCAACGGTCAGCGTGTGGAGGTTGTCGGATGAAGCGAATCACTCTGGTGCTTGCCGTCGTGTTGATGGCTCTGCCGGCCATGTACGCCATTCCTGCGCCGGCTTCTGCGGACTTCCGAGTCGGCGCGGCTGCCGTGGATGTTTCTCCGTCCAAACTGGTGGACCTCGCCACCCAGCGCGTGTGTCTCGGCGGCTTCGGGATCGGGTGCTCGCGTCCTGCAACCGGCGAGCGCGAAACGTTGTACGCGCGCGCCATCGTCATCGAGTCCGGCGGGAGCAAGGTCGCGATTGCCACGTCGTCGAACATCGGGCTGTTCGCTAAGTACAAGGATGAGTTCGGTCCGGCCGGGGCCTACGACGTTCGTCTCGCGGCGTCCCAGGCAACCGGGATTCCGTCTTCGTCGATCATGATCACGTCGGACCATTCGCACTCCAGTCCCGACGTCGAAGGCATTTGGGGTGGAGTAGACCCCGAGTACCTTCGCAAACTCGCGACCGGACTGATCCAGGCGATCTACGAAGCGAACCGCTCGCTGGAGCCTGCGGAGTTGTACGTCGGTGCCGCGACGTACGAACCCAGCAACCCGGACGAACTCAAGAACCACTGGGACGGGACCGGCGGTGTCCTGGATCAGATCGACCGCGAACTTCGCGTCTTCCAGGCTCGGCGCGCAGACGAAACCGTCATCGCCACGCTCATCAACTTCTCGCCGCACGCGTCGGTACTGGACGAGGAGAGTCTCGCTTCGGGGGACTGGACCGGCACGCTGGCGAACAACTACGCCGTGGAGCACGGTGGCGTGGCCCTGGGCATGGTGGGCGCGCTCGGCGGCATCGGAGCGCGTTTCGATGAAGATGAGTTCGATGAGTTCCTCGTCTTCGTGGACGGGTTGGCAGACCGGGCAATGGCGTCGGCAACGAGGATTGAAACACCGGGTGTTGCCGCAGGGCTAACGTTCATTCGCGAGCCGCTGACCGCGCCGATCTTGTATGCGGCGTACGTTCCAATGAACAGCCAGCACCCGGCGAACGTCATCGAGGCCTCGATCGATCGTTCTGTGATGCACCCCTGGGCGACCGGTGCGGTCATGGGGACGCATGTGTCGGCCATTCGGGTGGGCGACGTCCTGTTTGGCGGCACTCCCGGGGAGGCATACCCGGAGATCAGCTTCGCACTGTCACGTGGCGTTACTGCCTCCGAACACTTCATCTTCGGGCTTACCAACGATCAGGTCGGGTACCTGATTTCTCCACTCGAGGGCGTTCCGACGCCGGCGCAGAACGGCGCGCTGTATCCGGCGTTCGGCAACGACAACTGGGCGCTGTCGGTAAGCCCGACGATTGGTGAGCACGTGTCGTGCACATTGCGAGATATCGCAGGGGGACTCGGGTTCCAAGTGGAGCCGAAATTGGAGCGGTGCTCGGCGCTGACGGCAACCGACGGCCTGGCTCCGCCGCCGGAACTGCCCTGAGGCAGCGGTCAGCGGCTAGCGGGTACCGTCAGGTGGTCGAGCAACTTCTTCAGAACCTCTTCGTCGCGCTTTAGCCCCTGGCGGAACTCGTAGCTGTCGGTTCCGGCGATCTCCCTGTGGAGATCCGAGACGTACTCCGTGAGGACCCGCTGAAGCAGCGCGGCCTCCTCGGCGATCAGTGAGAGTTCCATGTCCTTATCGTAGGTCGCCGATCGGGAGCGGACCAGAGGCGGATGGAAGCGGTGTGCGGGCTTGCCGTACTCTTGGGGGGGCGCGCGAGGGCCGCGGCCACCCCGAAGGAGATCTCCCAATGGAGCAACCCGTCACGCAGGAAGCCACGCTCGTCTCGTTCAACCCCGCCACGGGGAAAGAGCGGACGCGGATCCCGGCGAACACGCCCGAGGATGTCAGGGCGGCGGTGGCGCACGCGCGCGAGGCCGCTCCGGCATGGGCCGCGCTTCCGGTACGCGCGCGCGCGGAACTGCTTAACCAAGTCCGCTACCGAATTGCCGCAAGTATGGACGAGATCCTCGAAACGGTTGCCGAGGAAAACGGCAAGCCGCGCGCTGAGGCGCTCACGCACGACGTCCTGCCGAGCATGCTGACGCTGGCGTACCTGGGCCGCATCGCGCCGAAGGCGTTGCGCGCGCGCAGCACCGGGCGCGCGCTCGGTCTGGCGTTTGGGTCGGAGTCAAAGATCGAGTGGCGGCCATTCGGTGTTGTCGGGTGCATCACGCCGTGGAACTACCCGATGTTCTTGAGTTTCATGGCGATCACGCCGGCGCTGCTCGCCGGCAATACCGTGGTGCTGAAGCCGTCGGAGATGACGCCCGCGGTTGGCGAGTTGATCCGCGAGGTGCTGGCTCCGCTGCCGCCGGGCGTGGCGACCATCGTGCAGGGCGGGGGAGATGTCGGCGCCGCATTGGTGGACGCTCCCTGCGACAAGATCTGCTTCATCGGTTCGGGCGGCACGGGGCGGCGCATCGCGGAGGCCGCCGCGCGCCACCTGACCCCCGTTGTGATGGAGTTGGGCGGCCAGGACGCGACGCTCGTGTGCGACGACGCAAATCTCGATCTTGCGTCCTCGGGCGTGCTGTGGGGGTCGTTCCTCAACGCCGGGCAGACTTGCTGCGCCATCGAGCGTATCTATGTCGCCGAGTCGGTGGCCGACGAGTTCGAGCGGCTGCTGGTGGAAAAGCTCGGCAAGGTTCGCACGGGCGTTGCGGATTCCGACATCGGACCGCTGACTATCGCGCGCCAACTCGACGTTGTTCGGCGTCACGTGGACGACGCGATCAGTAAGGGCGCGCGCCTGTTGGCGGGGGGACCCAACGGCGCGGTGCGCGCGCCCGATGGTTCGCGATGGTTCGCGCCGACGATTATCGCGGGCCGTTCCGCAGACATGGACATCTTCCGCGAGGAGACCTTCGGACCGGTGGTGTCGATCGTGCGGGTTGCCGACGACGACGAAGCAGTGCGTCGCGCGAACGGCGAAGGCTTCAACTTGACGGCGTCGGTGTGGACGCGCGACGCCAAGCGCGGCGTGCGGATCCGCTCGCAGTTGCGCGCCGGCGGCGTCAGCATCAACGACCACGGCGCGGGCGCCGGCGTTCCATGGGGAACGTGGGGCGGCGTCGGCGAGTCCGGCTACGGCCGGCTGAACGGCCCGCTCGGTTTGCGTGAGTTCGCGGTACCCGTCAGCGCCTCGCGCAGCATGCTGAACATGAAGAAGTTGTGGTGGTACCCCTATGACGAGGCGACCAACAAAACGTTGCGCGGCGTTGCGGAGTTGATTGGTGATCCGCGCTTGGCCGTTAAGGCGAAGGCGCTGCGCGAGATCGGCACCAACGCTTTGCGCGCAATTCGGGCCAAAATCTAAGCGTTTCCACACACCGTCCTAAGCTCGCTCACAGGTGGTTCCCAGACTCGCGGTGTTGAATGAGTACCAGGGAAGCGGGCAAAAGGAGTTGATTACTGTGTGGGACCGGTATCCAAGACAGATGCCTCACCACGACGCGTGGGGCGGCCCGGACACTTTGTGGGTCGTCTTGATGGTCGTGCTCATCGCGGCATTCGTAGGTGTCCTTGTGTGGATGGTCGCGAACGCGCGCAGCAAGTCTCGCCCGGCGTCTGCCGCCGTTCTTCCGCCGCCGCCGCCACCCGCTTTGCGGAGCGACGGGGCCCTGGAGCACGCGCGCATGCGTTACGCGCGCGGCGAGATCTCCCGCGAGGAGTTCTTGCAGGTGGTTCAAGATCTCGGCGGCCCGGCCGCCCCGTAGCGCGCGCCTGAACAACCGGTGGCGGGGGCTCGCCGCGTTCCCCGCCACCGGCGCGCGCCGCCTCGCCGAAGAGTTCGCGGCGGCGCGCTACCCGCTAAACGGCACCGACGCCGGCGTGTCGCCGAGAGGTGCTCCTCCGACGACGTCGTTGTAGGTCATCCAGGGAATCGTGTCCTGTTGGTCCACTCCGGGCTTGCTCCAGTCGCACACGCCGGTTGGGAACGCGGTCTCCAGTTGCGTCCACTGCGCTTGGGTGAACTCGACGGGCAAGTAGTCCGAACGGCGGTGCGGCTTCAACTGGCACTTGTTCTGGTCGGTCGAGATTCCCTCGCCGGCGACCATCCGCGGCGTTGTGTAGAGCTGCACGATGAGTGGGCAGGTCTCGTCGGTGGCCTTCTGCCCAAGTCCGGTACTGCACTGGTCGTGGATGTCGGCGGGCTTGTCTTTGATGATCTTCTCCGCAAGCGAGAGGCCGCTGGTGTCTTGTTCAACTGCGGCCAGCCAGCGGTCCATCGCGACCAGACCCTGGGTTGTGTACTGGACATCGCCGAGGAGCGGCACGGTGCCTTCCCAGATGACCTGGTTTGCGTAGGTGCCGTGTTCGCGCTCCAGGCGCGCGCGCACCGCGAAAGCGCGGTAGGCGTCGTGGAAAGCCCCTGGGTCCGGGCCGCGCAGATCGATGATCGCAACCTGATTCAGATTGTTGGCTTCGTTGATTCCGCCGCTTCGGTAAGCGTTGGCAAGCGCGGGCCGATCGGCTGCGACTCGCTCAGGTACCCACACGGCGTCGATGTCTGCGCCGCCGATGCGTGCGTTCAGGTCCACGAACTGGGCCTGGCTGATCAGTCCCTTCTTCAGCGCGTCGAGTCCGTATTGGATGCCGACGTTGTCGAGCGGACGTCCGGCGAAGCCGTCACTTCCGCGCGCGCCGAGGATGTTGATCGTGTAGTCGGCAAGCGTGCACCGCACACCGCCGGGATTGGTCTCGGGGTCGTATCGCTCCGCATCGGTCACGCCCGCGCATGGGTTGGTTGGGTCGCCGAGCGCCGTGAAATACAGCGAGTCCAGGATGATCGAGTTCACGTGGTTGGGGTGGCCTTCGATCGCCGCGATCTCGGCGGGAGTCCAAACGACGCCGGGACTCCAGCGATCTGGATGCTCGACGTAAGCGCGGATCAGGTGGTAGTCGACGAGCTGCTGGCCGGTGGACCACGCGTCGGGGAAACTGCACTGCGGCAGGATGCCTTGGTATATGCCCGGGTAGGCGTTTGCGACTTGTTGCTGTGCGAGCGAGCCGCCCGAGCACCCCGTTCCGATTGTGTAGCGGATCTCACCGTACTGCTCGACGATGCGCTCTTTCGCCATCACCATGGACTCGGCTTGAGTCACGACGTTGCAGTTGTGCCCGGCGTTGTTGAGTGCCGTGGACATGACCGCGAATCCGCGCGACAGCGCCGCGTCGTCAAGGACGTCAGGCGCGGTCCCCGTCTTGTGGTCGATGCCGCAACTGGCTCCGTGGGGGATCAGCACCTTGTGGTTCCACTGCGATTGCGGTTCCCACGGCTGCCAATCTCCGGCAGGGTTGTAAAGCACGGCGATCGCGTACTGGTCGCGGTTTTGGTATCCGGTCTCGACGCGCACGATGTAGGGGACGGTGACGCCTTGATCGGTTGTGGTCTGCGCGATCTGGTCGGGCGACGGCGGGTTGTCTTTGTCGTAGGACTGGAACCCGCCGGCGGAGTAGCCGGCGGTTCCGCCCGAGACGCCGCCGACCCCGGATGGCATGTAGAAGAATTCGTAAGTTTCGGGAGCATTGCACTGCACGTCGACCGCGCCTGCCTGGCACACCCACGGCATGACCTGCGGTCCCGAAAAGATCGGGCCGCCGTTGGGGTGATTGGTGATCACCAGGCGCGCGCCGGATCCGTCGGGGAGCGTCGCGGTCACTTCGTTGTCGCCGATTGCAAGGTCACTCAGGCGCGCGGCGAAGCGTCCGTTCGCGCGCACGGCGAAATCGTTCGTGACGTCGGCGCCGTTCAGATCCACCCTGACATTGGTGGATTCCACGCCTTCGGGGAGGGCGATCGCTACGAGGGCGTCACCGGCAGAGATCAGGTCTGCGCGGTTCGAGATGACCTCGATCGTTAAGTCGGTGTCCTGCGCGCGCGAGATGATCGGCGCGAACGCTGCGACCACCGCGACCACCGCGAGCAAGAGCCGCGCCGGGCGTCCCCGCACCTGTGCGCGGACGTGCCTGTTTGCTTTGTGGATGCTGGACATGACCCCTCCCGATTTCAACGCTCGGCTCCCGACCGATCCCATTCACCCTATTTGGGAAGAATACGTTGTGTCCAGAGGGATCTGAGTTCAGGCGCTCTCTTCCGGGAGCGCGGCGGCGACGGCGCTCTCTGCGCGCACCGGACGTCGCCGTTGGCGCCCGCCGGCCGCCGCGAGTCTCTCGGCCTCAGCCGCGCGCAAACGAGGAATGACGCGCAACACGTACGCGGTCGAGAACGCTCCCGTCACTGCGATGATCGCCAGCGGCGTAGGGTTCGTCGAGTTGCCGACTGTCACGCTTGCCGCAAGAGCGAGAGTTCCGAAGATCGCCATGCCGACGACCGCCAGGGTTCGGCCGCCGCGGATGCGGAACGGCCGGTCGGCGTCGGGTTGGCGCTTGCGCAGTGTGAGCACGCAGTAACCAGCCACCGTATAGATCCCGGCTTCCAGTGCGGCGCCCGTAGCCACGAGCACTTCCCAACTCGAGGTTGCGGCAACCATGAGCGCGACGACGGTGGACCCGACCGCGAGACACACGACGGGGACCCACGGAACCGCGTTGTCGTTCAAGCGAGAGAACGCGCGCGGCAGATTGCCCTCGCGCGCGGCCGCGTACATAAAGCGAGACGCCGTGAGGAAACCGCCGTTGAAGGTGTTGATGGCAGTAAGGACGGTGACGCCGAGCATGATCCCAATGCCCGCCCGTCCGAGAACTGCGCTCCCAAGGTAGACCTGCGGATACGCGGACCGCAGTTCCGCACCGCTGAGCAGTCTGCTCATTGCGACCGACAGAACCGCGCAGACTGCGCAAAGAATGCCCAGGGAGATCAGCATGCCGCGCGGAATGTCTCCAGGGCGCCGAACTTCCTCAGCGTTGGCCGTGACCCATTCGAACGCGCTGTAGAGAAACACTCCAAGCGCAATCGCAGTGATCATGCTGTGATTTGAGTTCAGTTGGCTGGCGATGTGGTGCGTACCGGACGCCGACCGGACGATTCCCAACACGGCGATCAAAGTGGTGACCGATAGCACCGTGAACGTAGCGACGTCTTGCAAGCCGCCGGCAACGCGGATTCCGCGCAGGTTGCTCCATGTCGCCAGGCCGAGCAGTGCGGCGATGTAGATCGCGGCGGCCCACGCCGGCTGGCCGAGAACGTGAGCAACCGCGCTACCGATAATGAATGCGTCGGCAGCGATGACCAGGATGAGGGTAGCCATGTAGGTGAACGTCACCGACAGCGCAACTCGATCGTCCATAGAACGCGCCATGAACAGGCGAATGGCTGCCGCCGTAGGGAACAGACCGTTTAGCTCTCCGTAGAAGGCCCACGCGATCAAGGCCAGCAGGCCGGCGACTGCGATGGCGATCCACGCCTGATCTCCAGCAACGAAGACGACGAGTCCGGCCACCGCGAGGTAGTTGATGGCGGCCATCGAGAGTCCGGTCGAGGTGCTGACGACCGTGCGCAGGCCGATCCCGCGACGCAGTTGCGTGGTCATCAGGCGTCCGGCCAGATGATCGACGTAATCGCGTCCAGACGCAGGACGTCTTCCTGGGAACCCTGGACCTTGATCTCGCCTTGGAGATACTTCTGGCTCGGGTTGAGGTCTCCCCAGAACATGTCGGCGAAATCCTCGCTCGTTGCGCGAACGACGATGTCGGGCGTTCTCTGGAGACCGTCCTCGATCTGCGTGATCTCTCCGGCAACCACGGTCATCGTGAACTTGGCATCCGCATCGAGGGCGTCGAAGTGGATGAGCTTGGACCAGTCGCGCTGCATGCGGCGCAGGCGTTCGTTTTCGTTGCAGGTCTTCTGGTAGTCGTCGAGCGCTTCGCGAATCTCTTCCTGGGTCGCCATATCCGGTCGTCCTCCGCTTGGATGTCTACGTTTCAGTCAGGCGCGCACCGGACGGCGTCGCGCGCGTTGCGGTTGAGTGTTCGCGTCTTCGATGGGTCCCGTTTTGATCGCGGTCAGCGAACGGTCGAACGCTTCCAGTACGGCATCGACCTCTTCGGGCTGGATGATCAGCGGCGGCATCAGTCGCATTACCGATGGCTGGTTGCCGGTGTAGACCGCGATCACGCCGTTCTCGCTGAGTTGTTTGCTCATGCGTGGACCCAGGCTGTCGTCGGTGAACTGCAGGCCGATCATGAGTCCGAGGCGCCGGATGCCGGTGAGCATTTCCGGGAAGCTCGCCATCAGTTTCTCGAAGCCTGCTTCGAAGCGCGCGCCCATCTCGGCGGCGCGCGCCGGGAGATCGTTCTCGAGGATGTAGTCGATCGTCGCCAGCGCCACCCTGCAACCCAAGTCTGCGCCTCCGAACGTGCTGAGGTGGATGAAGGGGTTGGCGTAGACGAAGTCCAGCAGCGGACGCCGGAAAAGCGTGGCGCTGATCGGATACAGGCCGCCGCCGAGTGACTTGCCGAGTGTCATGATGTCTGGAACGACGCCGAACTGCCGGCACGCAAACATGGTGCCCGTGCGACCCATACCCGTCTGGATCTCGTCGAGGATGAGCATCACGCCGCGCTCGTCGCAGATCCGGCGCAAGCCTTCTAGGTAGCCGGGAGGCGAGATGTTGATTCCGCCCTCACCTTGAATCGGCTCCACGATGATCGCGGCAGTGGTGTCGTCGATCGCCGCATCGGCTTGATCTAGATCGCCGAAGTCGATGCGCACGAAGCCGGGCATCAGCGGGCCGAACGGCGCCTGGTACGCGTCGCGTCCGATCGCGCTGAGCGCGAACCCGGTGTGACCGTGATAGGCGCGATTCGTCGTGACGATGCCCGGACGCAACGTGTACCCGCGCGCCAGTTTGATGGCGAAGTCGATTGCCTCGCCGCCGCCGGTTCCGTACATCACGCAGTCGAGGTCGCCCGGCGTGATCTCGGCGAGTCTGCGCGCGAGGTCTGCTTTCGCCGCCGACATCAGCGGGAAGTTGCCGAGGTCCGCGCCCTCCTCGTGAAGTGCCTTCTCGAGTGCCGCAACGATGACCGGGTTGCGGCGTCCTACGTTGAACGAGCCGGCGCCGGTGAAGCAGTCGATGAATCGCCTTCCGCGAAGGTCGGTGACGTAGACGCCGTCGCGCGTGTCCTCGACCACGTCGAGTCCGGCGGTGCGCAATGTGCGCACCTTCATCGGGTTGATCAGTTCGGAGAAGGTCGCGAGGACTTCGTCGTGGTCCTTCGTCATGATGCCGCCTCCTGTCTGGGTGCCGGTTGCGGATCGGCGAGAGTGGTGACCGCCTCGGTGAGGCGACGCAAACCGCCGGCCGCGCGCGCGCTGTCGCGGTCGACGACGAACTGGATGATCAGACCGTCGAGGCCTGCAAGAAGGATCGAAGCGAGTTCTCCGACCGGAATCGCGCACGATTCGCCGGCCTCGCGGCACGCTTCGGTGAGAAGCGCTTCGGTTACGCCACGGTAGGACTCATACTGCTGCCGCGCGAGCCACTCGGACCCGCGATGGCGGAGCGCGTACGCCGTCAGTTCGTATTGAAGGAGTTGCAGGTCCGGCGTCGCTTCGACGACTTGCCACAACGCCGCAAGTCCGTGCTCGAGTGCGGCGCGAAGACCCGAGTCGGTGCGGATCGCGCGCCGCACCGCAGTCGCGAACATGCGGGTTGTTTCCTCCAGGACCGACGCCAGCAGTTCGTCCTTGCCGCCGAAGTGGTAGTTCAGCGTTGCGACGTTGACTCCGGCTTCCGCGGCGATTCGCCGCGTCGTCGCACCCGCCAGCCCCTCGCGCGCGAGCACGCGCAAGGCGGCAGCGACGATCTGCGCGCGCCGGTCCTCCGAGCCTGCGACTTGAGGCATCGAGGTCTCCCCGTCCGAGTGGCCCTCCGGTTAAACCGGACGGATCACCCAATCACCTGATTGACATGTGACGATAGAACCGGGTTGGGCGCGCGTCAAGGAGAATGCTCGGTTTTGCGAGAACGTCCGCAGAAGTTGATCCTTCTCAGTGCCGTGGATTTCCCCGGGAGACGGTCGAAGCCAAGCGTTTGATTGAGTTCCCCTCGAGGGGCTTCTACGTGTCTGTCGGTCGCAGCGCTTCGCGAATCGCGGAGATGTTGGCCGACGCGCGCCCTGCTTTCAGGTTGCCGTCCTCGCGGTATTCGAATTGCCGCAGGAGCATCTCCAGCATGAAGATCGCCTGCGGATCATCGACGGCCTCGCGCGGGGTAAGTCCCCCCAGGGCCGGGACGTGCTCATGGATCCAGGCTTGTGCCCACGCATCCACCGATTCCTGTGACGGGCCTTGGTCTTCGGCGTTCGGGAGCGCTTCCGACGGCACGGGCAAGTCCATAGCGGGATCGAACCGCGTCTCGTCCTCGACGTGTGGATTGCCACCCGCGTCTCGCAAGACGACGAGCAGCCGTTCCAGTCGCGCGCGAGTTGATCTCGACGGAGATGACGTCGTCGTCAATTGAGAAGCGCGCGCGCGTGTAGCGCGACTCTTCTTCGTCGTTGCCGACACCGGGGCCGAACCGCGCGCGCACTTCCGCGCGAGAACCCGCGGCTTCGCCGGGCGTTAGCGCCCTTCCGAGCCACTCGAGTTCGCCGTCGCGGTGGGCGCGGAAGTCCTCGCGCACGACGAGTTGCGCGCGCACCGCTTGCGGATTCGTGATGCGGATCCGCGCATTGATGAACTCCAACGGGTCTCCGTCGGTGTTGGCGATCGAGAGCGGCCGTGAACGCCATTCCTCGATTTGGTCGATGAGGTCCGCAAACCCGGCGCCGATGATCGCGCTGAAGAAGTCGGCGACGGGGCTTGGTTCGTCCTCCAGATCCGCCGTGATGGTGAGCGGGTGCATCGGGTCGTATCCAAGTTCGGGCGGTGGCTTTCGCTTGCCCCGCTCGCGCGCCAGCGCCGCGGTCGTGAGGTTGACCATCTCGTAGATGCAAGGAACCAGCGCCTCGGCCTCTTGGGGTGAGAGTTCCACGCAGAATCCGGTGCGCCAGAAACCCCGGTCTGGGAATACCGGACCGAGAAGAACGCTCCAGCGTCGCAGGCCGGGTTCACTGCATGCCGCGTAGATCTTGGTGGAGGTCAGGAGATCGACCAATGCAACTCCGGGACAACTCGAGGGATTCGCGATTTGCCAGAGCCCCCAGTGCATCGCGTCGAACCGTTGACGCGCGCGCGCGGCGAGATCGGGCGGCGTCTCGGGATCGCGGATGAACTCCCCAAGGATGCAGTCTTCATCGTCGTCGATCCCGGGGCTTCTCACGGAGTGCGTTCGCCACGCGTGCTCCATCAACAGCGGCATGTTCGGGGTTTGCGCGGCCGGCCACTGGTCTGCGTCGGCAGCTCCGTACCAGTCCTCACAGGCCTGCGCGCGGATGCCGGCGAAGCGGGGTTGCATCCAGTAGTCGGCTAAGGCGTCGAACACCGGGTCCTCGAACGCAGCCGTCTCGAATCGTTCGATTGCGGCCGCGTCCGGATCGGCGCAACACGACTCGTAAGTCTTGCCCGACTCGCACGGACACGGATCGGTCGCCAAGCACGTCGCGTTGTCGATTCCTTCGTAGGCCTCTTGTTGAAGGTCAAGGGCTTCCTCGTCGAGCGGATTCGCCCGGCACAACGGTTGGACCAACTCGAGGGCGGACGCGAAGCGCCCGCGGTCGACGCGTATGCCGGCGACATGGCGAATCGTCGTGTCGCCGTTCGGACTCAGCGCGAGCGCGGCCGTGCCGAGTTCGTCCGCGCGCGCGAGATCGCCGCTGAAAAGCGCAACGTCGGATGCAAGCATCAGTACTGAAAAGTCGTCCGGCTTCGCATCGAGCGCCGCGCGCGCGATCACGTTTGCCTGTTCCGGGCCGACGCGCATGTGAAGCCACTTCGCCATGGTCGTCGAAGACGCGTGCTCTATGACGAGAGCGGCAGCCTCTTCCACCGGGGTTTCCCGGTCGGCGATCCGATCCATTGTTTCGCGCGCCTGCAGCTTGGCCTCCGCGAGCACGGCCCTGCGCATCGCGCGGTTGGGCCGCTCGGCCGCGCGCGCTTTGCGCTGTTCCTTACGTCTTCCCTTTCCCATGCCCGGAAGTGTACGACTCCATTCCCGGGTCGGGTTCGCGCCCCGGCGGCCTGTTTGCGCCCAAGGGCGAGCGCCGCGGACGCGCGGACCTTCTCCGGCGTGACCGGACGCTCCGCGATCATGTCGTCGACCACAGGAGGTCGCAAAGAACGCGCGCGGCGTGCAGGAATACGGCGAACGCCGATGGAACCTATCCGCAAACAGGGTGAGGTAGCGCTGGGAGGAGTCGCATGCGCGTTCGGGTGGTTCTTGTTGTTCTCGCAATCATCGGAAGTCTGTTCGGGGCGGCACACGCTGAGAACACGTTTCCCCTTGGGCCGCCGAACGACCCGCTCTACGACCAGGCGGAGGAGGCTCCCGAGCAGTACGGGGTGAATTCCGAGCAGTGGTACCTCTACTCGTTCATGCCCAAGGGCGCGCCGCTCGCGAAGGACCCGGAGAACGCGGCCGGCATGTCGGTCGATCGCGCGTGGCGCGACTTCTCGATCGGAACGCCGGATACGGTGATCGCCTACGTCGAGGGCGGGATCAACTGGCACGCCGACAACGTCAAGGAGATCGCGGACAAGGTCTACCTAAACCGCGATGAACTCGGCAACTGCATGGCTGGTTACCAGGACAACGGCGACCCGTGGTTTAACGCGCTCGACTTCCCGGCGGTCCCCGAGGCGAACGGCAACGGGTTCGTCGATGCGGAGGATGTGATCGTCGCGTGCTCGAATGGCGCAGACGACGACGGTAACGGTTACGTCGACGACATCTCCGGATGGGACTTCTACAACGACCAAAACGATCCCGGAACGGTGGACTCCGCCTACACGCACCCGAACGCTCAGATGGGGCGCGCGGCTGCATTGACGAACAACGGGATCGGCGGAGCGTCGCCGTGCCCGCTGTGCACTCTCATGCCGATCAAGGGCGGAGCCGAGGCGCTCGATCGTTCCGACGACCTGGCGCGCGCGTGGATCTACGCGACCGACCAAGGGGCCGACGTGGTGGTCTCGGAGACCGCCGCGATGGGGTATTCCTCGTTCCTCACCCAGGCCGCCGAGCACATCGCGCACTCGGGGAGCGTTCTAGTCGAGTCCTCCAACGACTTCGATTCCACCGACCACCAGGGCGGGATGTGGCATCCGCATTCGATCCCCGGGAACTCGGTGGTGACCGACATCGCGGGTGCGCCGACGAACCCTCTGACCGACCGATCGATCACGACATTCCGCGCGCGCTCGGGGTTCTCGTCGTGGGGAACCCACAACATGTTCTCGTTCTCGTCCATCAAGGGCACGACGTCGGAGGTCTCGGGTGTCGCGGGCGGCGTTCTCGGATTGGTCATGTCATACGGACGCGAAGCCGCCGCGCAGGGGCTGATCGCAAGGCCTTTGACGGGGTTGGAGGCAGCCCAGGTTCTTAGAGAGTCCTCCTCCGACGTGGACGACGCGTCGCTTTCCTGGCCGGGGAAGCCTGGGTGGGACGTGCAGTACGGCTACGGAAGGCCCAACGTTCACAAAGCTTTGGACGCGATCAGTCGTGGCGACATACCTCCGGTCGCCTCGATCGAGTCCCCACGTTGGTTCTCGTTGTTCGACCCCAAACAGGAGTCGAGTGTGGAAGTGACCGGCGTCGTGGATGCAAGCCGGGCGGAGTCCTTCCGGTGGGCCATCGAGGCAGGAATCGGCGCGGAGCCCGAATCCTTCTTCACGCTCGGCAAGGGCGTCGGCGAGGGCGCGGGATCTGTGAGCGCGACGCTGTCGATGTCGGACATCCCGAAGTCGTTCTGGAAGGCCGCATTCAAGCTCTCGAAGACCAAGGCGCTCGAGTCCAGCGAGCAGTTCACCGTGACGCTGAGGTTGCGCGCCTGGGACGATGAAGATCGTCTCGGAGAGGACCGCAGAACGATCGCGGTGCACCACGACCCGGCCGCGCTGTCGGGGTTCCCGAAGCGCATCGGTGCGGGCGGCGAAGGGCAGCCGGCGTTGATGGACTTGAACAGCGATGGCCGCAAGGAGATCGTGTTCGCCGACAGTGACGGCGTTGTGCACGCGCTGGACTTCCGCACCGGGAATGACATCAGCGGTTGGCCGGTCAAGACCGATGCGCTTGCTCCACTGAGAGGCGCAGCCGCGTCCGGGGACGTTGTCGTCGGCAACGAGCCGGTGCCGAACAGCATCGC
Source organism: Actinomycetota bacterium (assembly GCA_041658565.1). NCBI lineage: Bacteria > Bacillati > Actinomycetota > Actinomycetota bacterium. The sequence continues at coordinate 25,785 of JBAZZY010000011.1, forward strand.
CGTCGGGGACGTGGACGGCGATGGAGCCGTCGAAGTCGTGGCGACGTCGACGAACGGCAAGACGTATGTCTGGGAGGCGACGGGCGCGCGCGCGCCCGGTTGGCCTCGTGCGCTCGACAAAGATGTCACCAGGCCGGCAATACCTCGCCCGAACCTTGCCTTCACGCGCTTGCCGATACAGGGAGCGTTCTCCTCTCCGGTACTCGCGGACCTGAACGGCGATTCCGCGAAGGAGATCATCCAGGCCGGGTGGGACGGCTTTATGCACGCATGGACGGGCGACGGCGCCGATCTGCCGGGCTGGCCGGTCAAGGTCGTGCACCCCGATCACGCGGCACCTCTCGGGCGAGACATCTTCGTGAACGATCAGAAGCTCAGCTCGACTCCTGCGATCGCGAATCTCGACGGAGCCGGTCCGCCCGAGGTCGTGATTCGGAGCCAGTATTTCCACACGCTCGACAAGGACCTGCAGCCGGCCGGGGTCGCGCACGTGTACGCATGGCACGCGAACGGAGAGCCGGTGCAAGGGTGGCCAGTGGAGATCGACCAGCTCTTTGTCTTCTACGGAAGCGCGCAGGAGTTCATCACCGAAGGCGCCTCCTCGGTGGTGGCCGCCGACGTTGAAGGAGACGGCCGGGACGAAGTCGCGGTGAGCTTGATGTTTTCGCCGACCTGGCTGTTGGACGGTTCCGGTAGGACTCGCGGCGCGTACGGGACGATTCCGAATCCGACGGCCGACGTGGTCGGAGGGCAGTCGCCGCTTACGGTTACAGAGCGCCAGGTGCCGGTGGACGCACCGGTTTCCTTCACGACGAGCGGAGCCTTTGGACGCTTCGGCGGAGTGCTCTCCTATGCGGAGTCGGCGAGCAATGCCGCGTCCACGGGCGGCGCGCTTTTGCTTCCCGGCGGCGGCATGCCGATTCGCAACGCGATGCGCGCGTTCGATGCCGTCGGCGGTGCGCCGCATCCCGGGTTCCCAGCGTGGCAGCAGGGCTTGAACTTCCTCGGCTCACCGGCGATCGCGGATGTGACCGGCGACGGGAAACCCGAGATCCTCGGCGCCGCCGACAGCAGCGCGTTTCACGCGTGGAGCCGGCTGGGCAAGCAGGCGCCCGGGTTCCCGAAGTTCACGTCGGGGTGGGCGTTGTGGGGCCCGTCGGTCGGCGACTTGAACGGCGACGGACTCGTGGAAGTCGTTCTCACCGCGCGCGAAGGCTACTTGTTTGTCTGGAGAACGCCGGGGCTCACGAGCGGACTTGAGTGGGCGAGCTGGCGCGCGGACCCGGCGAACACGGGGCACTACTCCGCAGACTGAGTTCTCGGGCACGGAGCTGTCGTCGGTCGGGCCCCGGGTCGTCCGCGATTGCGCGCGCGATTTCGTAGGGTTGCTCCCCGCAGTCGCTCGCGCGCGCCGTTTCGTGCCGTCCATATGACGTGATCAGGCTATTCAGGTCCACCCGCCTGGGCAGCAGACTTGTGTCAAGACCGTGGCGCTCTTGGAGCGCGAAGAAAGGGGGCGGTCGATGCAGTTCCTCGTGAGGCAGGTCCATACGCCTGCGCACTGCCCGAAGGAGCGTGGTGGCTCCAAGACCCTCTACGACCCGGGCGCGCCGGTGAAGCTTGAGCGGGTGCTGGGGGACTTCCCCCACCACACGGTCTACTACCTGGTCGAGGCGGAGCGGATCAACGATGTGCAGAAGCTCTTGGATCCCGGAGCGGCGCACTGCACTTCCGAGGTCATTCCGGTGTCGGAGGAGTCGATCACTCGATAGCAGGTGCCTCAACGCGGATCGAAAGGGAGGTTGCGATGGACTACTGGCGACGTGAGCAAGTGGGAGTCGCATCGGGGATAGGAGCCGTGGCGCTCTTGGTTGTAGCAGGGGGCCTGGTCACGTCTTATCCATCTTCCGGTGCCGACGCGCAACTGATTCGAACGTTCATTCTCGACAACCGCACGATGCTGCTCGCGCAGTCGTTTGTGATGGCGTTCGGGGTCGTGGCGGCGTTGTGGTTCTTCGGCAGTTTGCGCAGCACCTTGCGGCGCGCGGAGGGAGGTACCGGTCGCGTGTCGGGCATCGCCTTCGCGGGAGGGGCTTCCGCGCTTTTGGGCATGCTTGCGGGATGCGGGCTGACCATCACGCTTGCTAACCGTGTAGCCGAGACGGTCGATCCCGGCGTGACGCTGGCGCTATGGCAGCTCAGCAACGTGGCGTTTGCGCTCGCGGGCTTCGCGTTCGCGCTCGGAATCGGTGCGGCATCGCTGGTCGCTTTGCGGACGGGAATCGTGCCGAGATGGATGGCCCTGGCGGGCGTGGTCCCTGTGATGTTGAGCATGATCGGGCCTATCTCGATCTTCTACGAGAGCGGAACGATGGGGCTCGGCGACGTCGTCCCCGCCCTGGTGCCGTTCGTCGGCGCGCTGGGCTGGATCCTCGCTGCGAGCATCGTGCTGACTACGAAGCTGAAGGCGCCGGTGGAGACCGCCGTCGCCCGTCGCAGGATCAGCGACATCTCAGAGGAGCCGCCCCAGGCAATCCAACTGTGAGTGTTCGGTTACCGACGGCCGCAACGACAAACGGCACGCTATGCGTGCCGTTTGTCGGTCTTCGTTGCCTCTGCCTACGGGAGGCGGATCGAAGTTCTGCCCGCCGACTCCGTCACCGGCCCGACTGCTTGCCGCTGGGATGCGCTGCTCTTTCCCGGGACCCCGCGGAGACCTGCGCTGCTGCCCTCCAGCGGAGAGGAGATGACCACGATCGTGATCGACGAGACCGTTCCCTTGTTACCGAACGTGTCGGTGGCCGTCGCATTCACGGTGTATGGGCCTGACAGCAAACCCGTTGCCTGAGCCGTCCACGGGACGGAAGTACCGGTCGGCGCAGACAGCACCGCAGTCACCGTTGTTACGGTCCCGGTCGCATCGATGAAGTCGACCGTGACGTCGGCGATTCCGACTGCATCTTGCGCGGTCCCCTCGACAATCACATCCGAACCCGGCAAGTAGAGCGCGCCGTTCTCGGTCGTGAATCCGGCCGCCGGTGCCGTCGAGTCGATCGCGAAGTTCCGCACGACGGCCTCGCCGACGTTTCCTGCGGCGTCGGTGGCGGTCACCGAGATCGCGTGTGCTCCCTCGGTGAACTGCTGGGTGAACGCCCACTTCCCGGCAGAGTCGGCACCGGTGGTTCCGAGCGTCGCGGTGCCTTCCTTGATCGTGACGACGGCGTCCTCCTCCGCGGTGCCCTCAACGGTCACTGAAGGCGTCGTGAGGTGGGCACCTTCGACCGGCGATGTGACGTCCGGGGCGTCGGGAGCGGTCAAGTCCACATTGAACGTTCGCGAGGTGGCGGGACTTGACCCAACCGGGTTGGATGCAGTTGCCGTGATTGTGTGCGAACCCTCCTCGAAGGTCTGCGTCAGCGACCAGTTCCCCGACGAATCGACGGGCGGGGTGCCGAGCGTCGTCGTTCCCTCCTTCACCGTCAGCGTCGATCCCGGAGACGCGGTTCCGGCGATTGTGACACTGTCATCGGGAAGGGCCGCATCCTCTGCCGGCGACGTGATCACCGGAGCCGATGGAGCGTGGGTCACGACCGAGAATGTCCGGGTCGATGTCGGACTGAAGTTGCCGGCGACATCGCCCGCAATCACCGAGATCGTGTGCGAGCCGTCCGCGAACGGCAGGACCACGGACCACGTTCCGCCTGTCGCCGTCGTCACGCCGAGGCGGTCTAGTCCCTCGTAGATGCTGACCTCGGAACCGCTCTCGGCCGTTCCTTCGATCGTCACGGACGACGATAGGAGCACGGCGTCGGCCGCCGGGCGAGCGATGGTCGGCGCGGTCGGCGCGACAGTGTCCTTGGCGGCCTTCTTGGACGCCACCGCAGTGTTGCCTGCGGCGTCGGTGGCCGTTGCGCGATAGGTGATCTCGCCGTCGCTAAGTCCGGACACATCGATGCCCGAGACCGACCACGTGGTTCCGGTGACCGTAGCGGCCTTGGCCGGGGTCGTGGTCGTGCCGTCGGTGGCAACGACGGTGACGGTTGCTCCGGCTTCGGTTGTGCCCTCAGCCGAGGTGTCGGCCTTGTTCCAGGAGTTCACCGGATCGGTGACCTTGGAAAGAAGGAGCACTGCGGCGATGTCCTTCGTCGCGGTCTTGGATGCAGTAGCAGTGTTGCCCACCGCATCGGTGGCCGTTGCGCGATAGGTGATCGGTCCGTCGGCCAAGCTGGATACATCGATCCCCGAGACCGACCACGTGGTACCGGTGACCGTGGCGGCCTTGGCCGGGGTCGTGGTCGTGCCGTCGGTGGCAACGACGCTGACCGTCGCTCCGGCTTCAGTCGTTCCACTGGCCGAAGTCGAGGCCTTGTTCGCGGAGTTCACCGGATCGGTGACCGTTGTCACTGCAACCGCCGGGGTGGCGGTGTCCTTGGTCGCGGTCTTAGTCGCCACCGCGGTGTTGCCTGCGGCGTCGGTGGCCGTCGAGCGATACGTAATGGTTCCGTTGGACAAGCCCGACACGTCGATGCCGGTAGCCGACCAACCCGTTCCGGCGACCGTCGCGACCTTGGCCGGAGTCGTCGTCGTTCCGTCGGTGGCAACGACGCTAACCGTCGCTCCGGCTTCGGTCGTTCCACTGGCCGAAGTCGAGGCCTTGTTCGCAGAGTTCACCGGATCGGTGACGTTCGTCACCGCAACCGCCGGGTCAGAGGTGTCCTTGGCGGTCTTCTTGGATGCCACTGCGGTGTTGCCCGCGGCATCGGTGGCCGTTGCGCGGTAGGTGATCTCGCCGTCGGCAAGTGCCGACACGTCGATGCCGGTAGCCGACCAACCCGTTCCGGTGACCACAGCGGCCTTGGCCGGGGTTGTGGTCGTGCCGTCGGTGGCAACGACGCTGACTGTCGCTCCGACTTCGGTCGTTCCACTGGCCGAAGTCGAGGCCTTGTTCGCGGAGTTCACCGGATCGGTGACCGTTGTCACCGCAACAGTGGGGTCAGAAGTGTCCTTGATGTGCCCGGCGGAGGCGATCGTCGAGACGTTTCCGGCCGCGTCTTTCCACTGTCCCTTGAACGCGAAGGCTCCTTCGGGCAGCTCCGACGCGCAGGCGCCGTTCACGGAGCCCGATCCGCTCGCGGCCACGTTCTCCCACGGGCCGCAGTTCGCGGCCGGGGTGTGGCCTTCGGAGTCCTCGAACCAGATGGTCGCAGACTCACCCGTCGTGCCCGACCAGTTTGCGGGAAGCGACCCGGCCGCGGTCTCGGCGGCGTTCATGAAGTTGTCCGAGTCGACGATCTCGACCGTGCCGGCAGGTGCGACCGTGTCCTTGGCGGCCTTCTTAGACGCCACCGCGATGTTGCCTGCGGCGTCGGAGGCCGTTGCGCGATAGGTGATTTCGCCGTCGGCAAGCGCCGACACGTCCAGGTCTTCGACCAACCAGTCCGTGCCGGTGACCGTGGCGGCCTTTGCCGGAGTCGTCGTCGTGCCGTCGGTGGCAACGACGCTAACCGTTGCTCCGGCTTCGGTGGTGCCCTCAGCCGAAGTCGAGGCCTTGTTCGCAGAGTTCACCGGATCGGTGACGCTCGAAAGAACCAGCGCAATCGTCGCGTCCTTGGTCGCAGTCTTGGACGCGGTGACGGTGTTCCCCGCTGGGTCGGTGGCTGTCGCGACGTAGGCGATCACGCCGTCGGCAAGCCCCGACACGTCCAGGTTGTCCACAGACCAGTCCGTGCCGGTGGCTGTGGCAGCCTTGGTTGGGGTAGTCGTTGTGCCGTCGGTGGCAACAACGCTGACCGTTACTCCAGACGGAGCGGTGCCGCTTGCCGAGGTTGTCCCCTGGTTGGCGGCGTTCACCGGATCGGTCACCATCGTCACGGCGGTCGGCGTCGCGCTCACGCCGAAAGCGAATTCCTTGACGGCCGACATCCTGTTGGCGTAGTCGGTTCCCGTTGTCTTAGCCGCATACGGGCTTCCGCTTTCCGGCAGAGAACCGCCGCCCGATGGCGTGAAGACGACTGTGGATCCATTGATGGCCACAGTGCCGCCAATGAGTGTGTTGAGGCGGTTGCGGACCTGCATCGTGCCGCTCTTGAGTTCTTCCGAGTAGGTCGCCTCGACGGTCGCGGCTGAGGGGACGTAGACCCCGTCGGCGGGACTCGTCGACACGATGCTGGGCGCTTCGGTGTCGACTACGAAGGTGACGCTCGTCGATGCGGTGCCGGGGTTTCCGGCCGCATCGGTCTGGCGCGCGCCGATCTTCCGCCGTCCGTCGCCGGGCGCCATCGTCACGCTCTTTGACCAGTTCCCCGCGGCGTTCGCGGTGGCGGTTCCGAGACTTGACTGGTCTTTCTCGTCGCTGACTTCGACGGTCGCGCTCGGCTCGGCTGCTCCCGAGACGGTGAGCGTTGTCGATGCCACGATCTCGTTTGCGGCAGGGTTGGAGATCGTCGGAGGAGCACTTGGCGCGACGATGTCCTTGGTCGCAGTCTTGGTTCCCGGCGCCCCTTGGTTCCCGAATGCGTCGGTCAGTTTGACGTCTGCCGTTAGGGTTCCGTCGGCCAGGCTGGTGACATCCACCGTGGCGGAGTAGTTGCCCAGCGAGTCGACGGATGTCTCAGCCTCGACCTTTGTGGTCCCGGCGCTGCTCGTCACGAGGATGTGCGCGACTGCGAGTTCCTCGCCCGTTCCGCTGACCGTGACCGCACCCTTATTGGTGTTGTTGACAGGGTCCGGGGCGATTTGCACCGTCGGCGCGTCGGGCGCCGTTGCGTCTTTGTCGACCGAGATCGTGGTCGTGGTCTTGTTCTCTGCGGTGTCCTTTGATTCGACCGTGACTGTCAGGGGGCCGTCATCGAGTCCGCTGACGTCGAGGGCCCCGAGGGAGTACGCACCCGTCGTCCCATCGGCCGTCGTGGTGCCGGTCTTCGGGGCCGTAAGCGGGTCGGAGTCGTCGATCCCGATGGAGATTGCGGAGCCCTTCTCGGCCGAACCCGAAACCGTCAGGTTGTTGTCGTGCTCGGCGTTGATCGGCGTCGGAGATACAGACACGGTCGGTGCGCCTGGAGCGGTCGTATCGACGACGACGGTGCGCGCGTTCGACGCAGCAGAGGTGTTCGTTGCGTCGTCGAGCTCCTTCGCCGTATACGTGTGCGAGCCGTCGCTCACGTCGTAAAGCGTGAGGCTCCAGTCCGTTGACGCCGTGGTGGCTTGTCCGACTTCGTTCGCGCCTTCGTACAGCACAATCGTGCCGGGTTCGGCTGCCGTTCCGACCAGTGTGAACGTGTTCAGGCCGATGATGGCGCCCTCAATCGGAGACGTGATTGCTGGGGCGTCCGGCGCCTTACTGTCGTGCCGGAACGACCGAGCGCCGGAGGCCGGGCTCTGGTTCCCGGCGGAGTCCGTCGCCGTGGCGGTGATGATGTGCGCCACGTCGTTTTCGATCCCGAAGGGCAGTTGGACGTCATACGAGCCGTCCGACGCGGGGCCGCCGGCAAGAAGCGTTGTCCCCTCGAAGATCGAGACCGTTGAGCCAAGCTCGGCGGATCCGGTCACGTGGACCGGTTGCGCCTTCGTCAAGGACCCCTCTGCCGGCGTTGCGATTGTCGGCGCTGCGGGAGCCTGGTTGTCGATCGTGAAGGAGAACTCGGTCGTCGTCGCTCCCGACCCCGCCGTCATAGCCGTTACCCGGGCCGTATAAGGGCTGGCCGCCTCCGTCAGAGGCTCATCCGGGGTGAAGGAGATGGAGCGCTTCCCGCCGCTTACCGAGGTCGGTCCGCTTAGCGCAACGGATCCGGAAACCGGTGTCCCCGTCTTGTCCTTCAAGAGGAAGTCCGAATCGGGCGGCGACTGAAGGTCGCGGTCGTAGGTGGCGGTTGTCGATCCAGCGTTGCTCGTCTTCACTTGCGCGCCGTTTGCGGGCGACGTGGACAGCGATGCCGGTGGAGCCGCGCATTCGTTGTTGCCCGGGAATGTGCCGCCGCTTGGGAAGTAGTTGGCAGAACCGTCGGACCCGAAGCTGACTTCGGACGCATTGTCCTCAACGCCGTCGAGCTTGTTGCCGCACACGGTGCTGGCGGTGACCGTCTTCGCGAGCGTCTGGATGCCGGGGCTGTCGAGACCGCCGGGGCCCTGGACGGTCGCTGCGATGTTCACGGCGTCTGCCGACGTGTACTTGAAGTTGTTTAGGTACGCGCTCACGTCGGACGAGCCGTTCAGCACGAGACCACGTTGCGCGCCCAGGTTCGGAACCGGCTGGCCGACGGGTCCGATGGTGTTGTCGCGCACCACGATGCTACGGCTCGCTTGCGGCTTGGCGCTGCCGGCGAAGAGCTTGCCCATGTCGTCTACGACGCCGATCGCACCGAGGTCGGAGTTCTCTGTGTCCGGAGATGCGATCACGATGATGCCGTTGCTTTCGATCCGGCCGTTGGCCGAGTCGCTGACGACGATGCCGCCGCCGGGCATCGGGGCGCCCGTAGAACTGATGCGGGTGCGTACGCCGTTGCCCTCGATCGAGAATCCGTTCACACCGATGAGGTTGATCCCGAGGCGTCCGGCCGCGTGGACGTCGGCGGCGTCATTGCTCAGGGATGCGATTTCCTCAAGGCGTCCCAGGTTGTTTCCGCTGATCGCAACGTTCTTTATGTAGTAGTCGTTCGAGTTGTCGCCGGGGGTCAAGCTGTGGATCTTGATCGCATTCTGGTTCGTCGAGGGGAAGTCATACGCGAAGTACCCAATGGCGTTGTTCTTGATATCCACGCCGTCGACGATCCGATACGCGCGCTGACGCACGTCGACCGCGATGACCTCGGTTGTCCCGTTGGGAACCCCCGGGGGGTTGAACGAGATGTAGTTGCCGAGGACGCTGAAGTTGGCGAGTGAGCTACCGGGGCCGTTGAGGGGAATGGCGAAGTTCCTGGGCGTTCCCGCGCTCCCATACTTGATCGTGACGGTTTGGTCCGCGACGTTGTCACGGTCACGGTCGTTTGCGAGACCCAGGACGGCACTGTCTGTCGTTGCCATGCCGATGATGCGGTTTCCGTCCTCGCTCGGAACCCCGCCGGGCGCGCCAATTGTGGTGCCTTCCGTGTTGATGGCGACGACCGCGCGCCCAACGTTCGTGAACGTCAATCCGCGGATCGTCACGTCGTTGTTGCCGGGACCGACGAGGAACGCGGTCTGAGTTCCCGAGCCGAGAATCGTGGCGGGCTGCGGGTCGCCGGCCGACTCGATGGTGAGACCATTGATGGGGTTGCCGGTTCCGATCAGCACTGCGGTGTTCGGGTTGCTCGTAACGTCACCGCCGTGAGCCGGCGCGGCCGAGAAGTCGCACGTTCCGGCGAGGCTGATCGTCGCTCCTGGGCCGGGGACTCCGTCGATGTCCGACTGGACGGCCAGGATGTCGTTGGTTGTGTTGTCGCAGTTGACGACCGGGACGTAGGCCTCCATGTCGTACGTGGTGGCGCCGATCGTGACCTTGTCGAAGTTGACGTCCACGTCCGGCCAAGAGGCGCCGGTTGAACCCACCTCGAGCATCACTCCGGTTTGCGTTAGGGTCGCGATCTGCGCGGCCCCGCCGAACTGCGTGTTCCATTCCGCGAGGGTTTGGCGCGGACCGGCCTGACCGACGTCCTTTGTTGATGACCAGACGCCGGCCGCCGCATTCCAGGTCTGCCACGTTCCTGTCTGAACCGTAGGGATGCCGGCCTGGTAGATGTGCTGTTCGTACGGTTCGAAGCTAAGAGTCGTGTCGGCAGTGCCGTTTCCGTCCTTGTCGATCTCAAGTTTGAGGGCGGGAGTGAGCGCGGTGGTGGGGCTTGAAGTGACGTACGTGGAGTACGAGAGCGGGTTGAGGCTCGCAAGCGAAGCGCCGCTGTAGGCCATCGTCGCGAGACCCGTCTTGTCTCCCGACTTGGCCAACTGGCGGAAGCTGCCGTAGCCGGCCGGTGGGGCCGCGGGGCCATTGACGAACGAACCGCTCGGGGCGTTTCCGTTGGCGGCGTTCAGGTCCTGGTTCACGACCGTCCAACCGTTCGTCTCACCCGGCCACACGACCTCTGCGAGCGCCTCGAAGTCGTAGGTCGTGCCGTTGACGATGACGTTGTCGATGTTTCCATCGAAGTTCGGCCACGAGCTGCCCGTCGAGCCAGCCTCAATGCGAAGGGCTTGGCCCGCTGAGGCGATCTTGGCGTTCGGGCCGAAGTCCGCGGCCCACTGGGCAAGGGTCTTCCTCGGGCCGGTGACGCCGCCGTCGTTCTTCGACCACCAGCCGCCCTGCATCGTTTCCCACGTCTGCCACTCGCCGGTCCGTGTTGCGGGCAAGGAGCTGTTGAATCCGTGCTGCTCGTACGGCTCAAACACGAGAATCGTGTCCACGGTGCCGTCGCCGGTCTTGTCCACATCGAACTTCAGCACGCCGGTGAGAGAGGATGGTCCCCCCGCGGTCGTGTAGGTCGAGTAGGAGAGAGCGCTGATTGAGGAGAGAGCGAGGCCGTTGTGTGCGTTCGTTCCGAGGCCCTGTTTGTCGCCCGTCTGAGCAACTTGGCGGAAGCTCCCGACGCCGAGCGGCGGTGTCTTGGGGCCGTTCACAAACGTGCCCTGTGGAGCCGGGTTGGCCGTGTTCAAGTCCTCGTTGATGATCGTCCATCCGCCCATGCTGTTGGGCTGGACGACAGTTGTCGCCGCCGAGGCGAGCTGTGGCAGCGCGAAAGCAAACGCGACGATCAAGGCGAGTCCGGCCAAAGACCGGTTCCTTCGCGGCAACTGGGCCTTGAGGCCTCTAAACCACTTGGACATGTTGGATTGACGACTCACGGCTTTTCTCCCGCTCGCTTGGTGACTCACGGCCTTACCCCCGCTCGGCCGCCATGATCGACGGCGTTGCCCAGAAAATGACACAAGCGCACAACCGTTTCTCCTGGTCGTCCGCATATTCCACGACGGTACGATTTCTTCCCGACCCCCCTCTATTCCTTTGGAGGGGTTCGGATCATGTCGGTTTTTGTTCGTAAGACAAGCCGATTGGGAAGGTTTTGCCAGTTAATGAATCCGACCCCATGCGTCGTGAACCCGCAGCCGGGGCTTGAAGGGCTGCGGAGCCGGCCTACGGGTTGATCGCGGTGATTGCCACACTCACCGTCGTGAAGTACTTGTTTCCGGCTACCGATTGGGCGGCTTGGGCCTGCGGCGTGAACTCCTCATCGGCGTGCGGTGGGCCGAGGTCGACGTCGAATGCGAGTCTCCCGGCGCCATCGGCGGGGATCTGCGCCGGCCGACGATCGAGGGCGTGCGCGCCGGACGAGACGAAGTGCTGGAAGCCGCCGCCGACTACTTGGATCGAACCTTGGGCGATCAGGAGTGAAACAAAGGGCCTGTCTCACACTGAGGAACTCATGCGCGCGCGCAATTGAACGGGAGTGATTGCGGCAGGCGCGGTGGACTCGATGAAGTCTGAGACCAGGGCGGCGAACCTGTCGGGGGCGTCTCGGTGTGGATGAAGGCGGCGCGCGCCTCGGGGTCGCCGAGGGATGAGTAACTCCGCCACAGGTCCGCTGCCGCGGGGGCCGGTCGCAGGCCGATCTTGCCGAGCCGGCCGAAGACGGTCGTCCCGGCGCCTACAAGAACCGGCGCGCAGCCTGCGGCGAGGAGGTATTCGGATCCGGGAAACGCCGGCGCGAAGGCTGCTCCGATCTACGCGCGCGCACTCGTCGGGATGGTGACCTTCGTCGGGCAGTGGTGGACCGACGTCCGGAAGCCTTCCATTGAGGACGTATCGAGCCACATTGCAGCACTTGCTTGGATGGGACTCCGCCACCTGCCGAAGCGCCCGAAGGCCGCGCGCGCCACGTCGAAGAACCAGCGCGCGCATTCCTGGGACTTTGGTCCTAGGAAGAAAGTGACGGGCGTCGCCACGTACTCAAGTTCACAGGCTCATGTGCCGACACCCGGCGCCCCCTACCGTCTAATCAAGCATGACCATTCACTGGCCTTGCACGGGAATGCGGTCCTCAATGGACCCGACTGGGAGGGAAGGGACATGAAGCGGAAGCTGGCACCAATCGCGGGGGCTCTGGTTCTCGTGCTCATCGTTGCAGGCGCTGCATACGCCTACTGGACGGCCAACGGAACAGGCTCCGGTGACGCGTCTGCCGGGACCGACGACGGCGTCACTGTTGACGGCGTTGCATTCTCTGGAGGACCGGCCTCGGACGGCACGCTCTACCCGGGCGCGACGGTCGATGTGGCCTTCGACGTCACCAATGACTCGCCCAACAGCGCGGTGAACGTTCACAGAGTTGTTGCCGACTCGACTTACGGCGGCGGCACTGGGATTACGACGTCCGACGTCGGTTGCGACTCGACGTGGTTCTCTTACTCGGGATCCGAACTTGCCGCATCGCCGGGTGAGCACATTGCGGCGAGCGACACGTTCTCAACCGGCGCGGGCGCCGGCACGGGTAACGGTGGGACGCTGTCGATGACGGACGAGTCCGGAACAAACCAGGATGCGTGCAAGGGTGCGACGGTCACGCTGCACTTAGTCGTCGACAACTCTGGCATCTAGACACATGCGCTTCGGCGGCAACTGTGAGTGGGGAGGCGCGGAACCCTCCCCACTCCAGGCCGAACTTCGGCGAACGGAAACGGTGCTCTCATGAGTCGAGCCAGGGCTAAGCGGTGGGTCGCGCGGGCAAGCGCGATCTTCCTGCTGATGCTCGTGCTTGGTTCCGTCGGAGGCGCGCTTGTCGCACAGACGCCGGAAGTTCCGACAATCACGTCGGCCCCGGCCGATCCGACGAACAACACCGCGGCCGCATTCACCTTCACGACCAAGAAGACCCCGTCGTCGTTCCAGTGCGCGCTCGACGGCGCGACGTTCGCGGCTTGCGGGTCTTCGTCGCCGAGCACGAAGACCTATTCCGGACCGCTCGCATCGGGTGGTCATTCGTTCCAAGTGCGATCGGTGTCGGGCTCGACCACTACCGCGCCTTCCACGTACTCATGGACGATCGACACAACAGCGCCGCGTGCGCTCTTGGTGAATCGTACGGGCGCGACGCCGACGAACGCCGGTTCGGTGTCGTGGACGGTGACCTTCGATGAGAACGTCATCGGCGTCGACGCCTCCGACTTCCGGATTGAGAGAACAGGTCTCGGCGGCACCGCATCGGTAACCTCGGTGTCGGGATCGGGTGCCGCCTACAACGTCTCGGCGAGCACCGGGACAGGCTCGGGAACGCTTGCGCTCAACCTTGTGGATGACGATTCCATCGTCGATCGCGCTCGCAATGCGCTCGGAGGCGTGGGCGTCGGGAACGGGAATCGCGCGGGTCAGTCCTACTCCATCGACAAACTGCCGCCGCCCACACCCGTCATTACCGAGCATCCCGATGATCCGGATTCAAGTGCCGACGCCGGATTCGTGTGGACGTCGTCGGAGGACGGAGTCGCTTTTCACTGCAAGATCGAGGCGGGCTCGTGGAATCCGTGCGTAAGTCCGTTTGCTTTCACGGTCGACTCAAGCAATTTCGGAACGCACCAGTTCGCTGTGCGGGCCGCCGACGCAGCGGGAAACCTCTCGCAAAACGCGAACTACTCGTGGAAGGTGGACACGAGCAAGAAGATCTTCGGCATCATTCCCGGGGGAACGGAAAGCAGGTTCGGGTACGACGAACTTTACCCAGGAGTGTGGCGCTGGCTCGAGATTACGCTTACGAATCCACACAACTTTGCCATCTCTGTTACGTCCTTGACGGTTACCGTGGTGTCATCACCCGCGAGTTGCCTCGCCTCGACCAACATTGAAATCGAGCAGGCACCGCTGAGCGCGACACATCCCGTCGTCGTTCCTCGTGGCGGTTCGGTGGCGATGACGGGAACGGACCGCCCGCGGATCAGGCTGCGGAACCTCCCGACCAATCAGGATGCCTGCAAGGGCGCGCACTTCGGCCTTTCGTACAAGGGGAGTGCCACCAAATGAACCTCCGCCGTACGTGGGTGATCCTGCCGTTCGCCGCGCTGGTGGTGACTGGAGCTGCTCAGATGGCGTCTGGGTACAACCGCTCCTTGGGCACGGGATCGGGCGATTCGACGGTCGGCACCATTCCCGCGCCGAGCGTGACGGCGACCAGTCCCGCGACGGCAAGCGCGCACGTCGTATGGACCGCGGTTTTCGGGCCTGCGGGAGACAGCGCGCCAATCACTTACGCGGTGGCGCGCAGCGCGAATGCCGGCTCGACGTGGTCGGCGACGAGCGGCATGTGCGCCGGGTCCTTGACGGCGACAACGTGTGACGATGTTCTTGATACGGCAGGGGACTATCTGTATCGGGTCACTGCGTCGTACCGTTCGTGGACGTCGCAGGGGACTAGTGATTCGGTCAACGTTGTGACGGACTCCATCCCGCCGACCGTAAGTTCCATCGAGCGCGCGCCCGGTGAAGCCGACCCGACACAGACGCCCGACGTCACGTTCCGCGTGACGTTCTCAGAGCCGGTGTCCGGGGTCGATGCTGCCGATCTTGCGCGCACAACGACTGGGACGATCACCGGAACGTCAACTGATACTGTGTCCGCCGGACCCTCCGCCGTCTACGACGTGAAGCTTCGAACGGGCAGCGGTGACGGGACGATCCGCCTCGACGTAACCGACGACGACTCCATCGTGGATGCCGCCGGCAACAAGCTCGGCGGAACGGGCGCGGGCAACGGGGACTTCACCGTGGGCCAATCGTTCACGATCGATCGAACCGCGCCCACTGCATCTATCACTTCCGCACCGGCAAATCCAACGTCCGAAACGAGCGCAAGCTTCGGCTTCGCGACCGACGACCCGATCGCGGGTGGCGTGAGTTCGGGTGTCGGCAGAGCGGAGTGCCGGTTCGAGCATGGCAGTTATACGACCTGTGCGACACCGAAGACATTCTCCGGCTTGTCGGAAGGCTCGCATACGTTCTCGGTGCGCGCAGTCGACGGCGTGGGAAACACGGGATCCGCAGCCTCCTACACATGGGTGGTTGACACGACCGCGCCGGGCGTCACGATCAACCAAGCAACTGCGCAGGTCGACCCAACCAACACCGGCCCGATCAACTTCACCGTCGTGTTCGGTGAAGCCACGACGGACTTCGCCACCGGTGACGTGACCGTCACGGGCACCGCAGGCGGAGCTAAGACCGCAACCGTGACCGGCTCGGGCACCACCTACAACGTCGCTGTGACCGGCATGAGCACCAGCGGAACGGTCATCGCTTCTGTGGGCGCCGGCGCTGCGCGAGATGCAGCAGGGAATTCGAACACGGCGTCCACGTCGACCGACAACGCAGTGACGTGGGACGTGATTGCTCCGACGGTCACCAACGTGACCCTCGCCAACGGCGGCACGCTCGGCACCGCGGACAAGGGCGACGACATCGTCGTGACCTACAGCGAAGTGATGGACGCCTCGACCTTCTGCTCGACTTGGGCGAACGACGGAACATCCAAGTCGGTAAGTGGAAACGGGGTGGTCACCGTGACGATCACCAACAGCGGCTCGAGCGACATCCTGTCCGGCGTGACTGCATCCAGCGGATGCTCGATCAACTTCGGTTCTGTCGCGCTTAATGCGAACTACGTGTCCGCAACCGCAACCTTCTCCGGCAACGGCTCGAACGCGTCCACGTTTACTTGGAACCCGACGGCCAAGACGATCTCGGTCCACCTCGGCGCCAAGGCCACCGGGACCACGAACTCATCCATTGTGGCCTCGACCCCGTCCTACACTCCACCCGCGGCGCGCGAGACCGATCGAGCAGGCAACTCAATCGGAGCCGGCCCCTTCACCGGCACCAGTTCCCGACTGTAACCGGCTGTCATTCCACGGCCGGGGTAATTCATTCCTCGGGCGATTGCTTGACGCCGTCGATCTCAGTCTCAATAATCCGGATCGACGGGGAGGTGCGTCATGCAGTGCGCGCGCTGCGGTACGCCGGGAAGCGATAGTGCCAAGTTCTGCACGAAGTGCGGCGCGCCGGCGCCGGGAATCCCGTTTCGCTGCGCGGCGTGCTCGGCACCCCTCGGTCGGAATGCGCGGTTCTGTGCGACCTGTGGAGCCCCCGTGCCGCGGATCGTGCAGGTCGAATCCCCGCCGATTGTTCCCGTCCCGGTCGTCTCTGCGACCGAATCCGGGCCGTCGCGAAGGTCGAAGCGGGTCATGGCTTTCATCGTCGCGATCGTTGTCGTGGCAGGAGTGGTAGGCACGGGCATGTACGTGTCGGAGGCGCCGACGCGAACGGCGCGCGCGCAGTTCAACGCACTTCTGCGCCTCTCGCAGGAGCCGGTTGTCGTGGATCTTGAGCACTTGCTCGCGTGGCAGCGCGATCTCAACCGGACGCTCAAGGTCATCGAATCCGATCCAAAGGTCTTGCGCGCGTTCCAGAAACTGCTGGCCGGCAACCAATCCGCGAAGAGCGCCGCGTTGGGTGAGATGACTTTCGTGGCCGCGTTGAGGGCTACCGGCGACGGTCAACTCGCCGAGTTCCGCAGGGAAACTGCGCTCACGAAGTCGTTGACTGCGTGGAAGGAGTTCCTGGAGGCGGTTCGCGATCCGCAGGGTTGGCTCGCCGGGAAGTTGAACAAGAGAGTCGAAGACCTCGTCTATCGTCAAGGAGCCCAGCAGGTGGCGGCCGCTGACACCAACTGGAAGGACGGCAAGAACCCAACCATCGAGCCTCAGTTCATCAAGCTGTCCAACCTGTTCCCGAAACATGGAGCCTGTCCCGCAGGGTATGTCGAGGATGCGGGCAGCGGGAACTGCATCGTCGACTTCAACGGCGTCTGGTCGGGACGATGGACGGGAACGATCAGCATTGAGGGGCATTCATGTCCTTCCGGTGGAGCCGTCACCGTTCGCGTTCGCCAGACCGGCGCGCAGGCAAGCGGGACTCTGGAGATGGACGATCCTCAGGTGAACATGGAGACGTGCAGCGCGGAGGGCAGTTCTCCCTATTCCACCGGACTTACGGGGGCGATCACCGGGAACTCGCTCCGGATGGGCTCCTTGGTGATGACGAAAGCGAGCCCGAATTCCGCCGACGGCTCCATCGCGGGACCGCGCGGCACAGCCAGGTTCTTCGTGGGGCGCGCGGCCTGACGCGTTCGACGCCCGAGCCATGCGCCCGTCCGCCTTCTTCGAGGCGAGGATCTCAAGCCCGACCGAGCGGTGGTAAAGAATGCAACCTAGTCTTTACTAAGAGCGCGCGCCGGTATAGGCTCGGACTGATTAAGGATGCGAGCTAGCCTTTACTAGCAGAGGATTGTGGTTAAGGATGCGAGGGACCCTCGTCCGTGCCTCGTGGAGGTATGACCCCGCCCTGTATGCGCCCCCGCGCTACCGGCGGGCCTGCCGGTACGACGCCTTCATTCCGGATCCTCTTGCCGGTCTCGCTCCGGCGATTCCATCCGAGGTGGCGGCCGTGATCTCCGACGCTGAGGGGCTGATCGGCAGATTGAACGCCAAGGCCGTGCCCGCGCTCTTCCCGCTGGCCCGCCTGCTGTTGCGAACTGAGTCGATCGCCTCATCCAAGGTCGAGGGGATGCAGGTCGACGCGCGCGCGCTCGCCCGGGCCGAGGTCGCCCAGGACGCCGGCCGGACCGTGGGTCCCGAGGCGGCCGAAATCATCGCCAATATCGACGCGACGCAGTTCGCCATCGAGACCGCCGCCTCTGCACGGAAGCTCCGCACGGACAACCTCACGGGGATCCACCGCGTGCTTCTCGAGCGCGCGCCGAATCGCACGACGGCGGGACAACTGCGCCGTGAGCAGAACTGGATCGGAGGCAACAACTACAACCCGTGCGGGGCAGACTTCGTCCCGCCTCCATATGTGGAAGTTCCCCGCCTCATGAACGACCTGTGCTCGTTCTGCAACCGCGAGGATCTGCCGCCTCTGGTTCAGGCCGCCCTCGCGCACGCTCAGTTCGAGACCGTCCATCCCTTCGAGGACGGGAATGGACGGACGGGGCGCGCGCTGGTCCAGGTGATCTTGCGGCGGCGCGGGATCGCACATTCGTTTGTCCCCCCGATCAGCGTCGTGTTCGCGCGAAACAAGCGGCGGTACATCGATGGCCTGGCGCTCTTTCGGAACGACGATCTCGCTGGGTGGCTCGAGGTTTTCGCGAGTGCCGCCGGCCAAGCCGCCGTCATGGCGAGCGGTTACATTGAGTCGGTGGCCGCGTTGCAGGAGGAGTGGCGACGCAGGCTTCGCAATCTACCGTCGTCGCCCCGTTCGGATGCCGCAGCATGGGCGATCATCGATGTCCTTCCCGGCCACCCCGTGATTACCGTTGCGGTCGGCGTCGCAACCACTCGACGGACGAAGCCGGCGGTCAACAATGCCATGAGGGAGCTGGCCGATGTGGGTGTTCTCAAACCTGTTTCGGATTCACCCAGAAATCGCGCGTGGGAGGCCGACGGGCTCTTCGACCTCGTCGCCGAGATGGACGCCGGGCGAGGTCCAGCACGACGGGCCTGATCGCGCGCGGCTGCGAAACCGTGCCATCATCCGGTCTCCGAATTCGACCAAGAGATTGCTGGGCGGGAGACTTGCAGATGGGTCGCGCGACGCTGAAGACCGAACCTCACAAGTGGGAGTTCAAGCCGAGATTCCGGCGCAACGCTTTCGGCTGGAAGTCGCAGCCTGCCATCGCGCGCGTGAAGCAGGCGGTCGCTGAGATCAAGAAGGTGGCGCGCGCGAACCCGGTGCTCGCCGCCGAGGGCGCGGTGATCTTCCTCGAACGCGTGTCGCCCGCGCTGGAGCAGGTCGACGGATCCTCGGGTGCGATCGGCACCGCGGTCAGCAACGCGATCACAGAACTCGTGTCGATCATCGCGCGCGCGCCGGCCGACCTCGCGACGCGCGAGAAATGGCTCGAGCGGCTGTGGGCGGCGCATGAGGCGGACGAGATGCCCTACATCGAGAGCTTGACTGACCACTGGGGCGAGCTGTGCGCATCGAAGGAGGTCGCGTCCGCATGGGCGGACCGTCTTTTCGCATTGACGCGCGCGGCGCTCGTCCCCGATAAGACCGGACGCGCGTTCTTTCAAGGGACCTCGGCGTGCCTGAGCGCGCTGTTCTTCGCGGAGCGCTACACCGAGATCGTCGGTCTTCTCACGGCCGACACGATCTGGCCCTACAAGCGGTGGGCCGTGGATGCGCTCGTCGCCATGGGGAAGAAGTCTGAGGCGCTGCGGTATGCCGAGGCATGTCGTAGCCCGTGGGCGTCCGACGAGGAGATCGACGCCGCATGCGAGGAGATCCTGCTGTCGTCGGGTCTCGCGGACGAGGCGTACGAGCGCTACGGCCTCTCGGTGAAGCGCGGCACGTACCTGGCGACCTTTCGCGCGGTCGCGAAGAAGTACCCGCACAAGCAGGCAGCCGACATCCTCGCCGACCTGGTCAAGACAACGCCTGGGGACGAGGGCAAGTGGTTCGCCTCCGCTAAGGAAGTGGGGCTGTACGACGAGGCTTTGGCTCTGGCAAGCCGCGCGCCCTGCGATCCGAGGACTCTCACGCGCGCCGCGAGAGATCTGGCCGAAAAACAGCCGGCATTTGCCGTCGGCGCCGGCCTGCTCGCGCTCCACTGGCTCGTGCAGGGCTACGGCTACGAGATCACCGGCGTCGACGTCTTGGCCGCGTACTCCGAAACGTTGGAGGCCGCGCAGAAGCAGGGGAGTGTTGCCGAGACTCGCGAGCGCATCCGCGCCCTCGTCGCCGCGGAGCCGCCGGGCGGGTTCGTCAGGAGGATCTTGGGAAGGGACCTCGGGCTGTGAGGGCGCGCGCGCTCAGCGCGCGTGGACATGGGCGAACGGGATCTTCTTCGACCGCCGCAGTACGCGATCCCTGGTGAGCAGTGGAACTCCGTGGACGATGCTCGTCGCCGCGATCAACTCGTCCGCCGGGTCGCCGCGAACGTCGAGCCGGGTGCTCATCTTGGCAATGTCCGCCGTGATGGGCCACACGTGGACTCCTGCCAGGGTCCGCGCGACGTGCCGGTCGTCAAGATCAACCTCGATGCGTCCGAGTTGGGCGAGCTTCGCGATCTCCCACAGCACGATCGCTGAGATCGACCAGGGTGCGCCGCGCAGGAGCTTGCTTTCCGTCGGCGTCAGGGCGTCCGTCACCGCGTAGAGCAGGATGTGCGTATCAAGATTGAGCATGCCAGTGGGTGCCGGTCGAAAGGATGTCCCCCGTGATCCTCAGCTTGCCCTTCAACGCTCCGATCATCTCGGCGGAGGTCGCGCGAATCGGGATCAGCTTGGCCACGGGCTTGCCGCGCTTGGTGATGATGAGGCCTTCCTCGTCAACCTCGTCGAGGATGGCCAGGCAGTGCTCCTTGAACTTGGCTGCCGGCATCTGCTTCATAGTCAGAAGATAGCACTAGTCACTAGAGATGACTACTGCATGACCGGAGGTCTTTCGAGTGTGACGTGCCACTCGGCGATGGCCGAGGTCTCGCGCAAGCGTTTGCGTCTGCCGGACAACAAGTCCTCAGGCGTCGTACAGATCCTTTGCGGTGACGACCATCGCTTCGGCGGGTAGGACGTCGTCAACACGGTCCCTGTTCAGGAAGGTGTCGGACACAGAACGGGTATGCCATACAGCCTGTATGCCGTACAGGTAAGCACTGACGGTCGCCGGTCGCCGCGCACGTCGCGCAGCGCGTCTAAGGGGTTGCGGTGCCCAAGTTGTTCCGCAAGGGCGTGCCGACACGGCGGAGGTCTTCCGCGGTGACGTCTTGCATTTGCGGGTCACCGGCGGCCTGGAGCCACCGCGCGGAACGGACCGCTTCTTCGACGAGGACGACGCTCGCCAGGTCGCGAACGATCGGAGCGAGGTCGCCGGGAGCCGATTGCAGCGCGCGTGCGACGGATCCGTCCGCGTCATGCGCACTGAGCAGTCTGAAGACATCGAACACGTCGCTCGCACGCTTGTGTTGCGCACCGCGTCTGCGCGCACGTGTCGATGCGAGTTTCATCGCGACGAGCGACGCTACCGAAGCGACCGGAGTCGTCACTGCGGCGGCGACGGCACCGCCGGAGGTCGTGACCACCAGTGTCAGCCGGGACGCGCCGTCGAGGGCCCAGCGATGCGCGAGGACAAACGCGCGTTCTCCCGCGTTCTCCGGGAGATCTGCCACCGCATAGTCACCGACCGAGATCAGGTCGACCTTCTCGCCTCCTGCCAGGATGACGCCGTTTGCTTGAGGGCGCGCGCCATGGGCGAGCAGGATCTGGACGGCGTCTCCCTCGTCGCCCAGATACACCGCATCGATGTCTGCGGTCGCGCGGTGGGGCTGTTGAAGACGCGCGATCACGGCGATGCCTCCGACGAGGGCGTGTTGCGGCAGGCCTCGGTGTTCTAGTTGATCGATGGCCTGAACGAGACGCGTCAACTGCCCGCTTCGATCGCTGAGGAATGTGGTGTCACCAGACACGCGCAAACTCCGGGGGCGGGGTCCATTGATCCAGGATCTCCCGGCCGCGCGCGCGATCGCGCGCGAGTTCCAGCGCGACAAACAGCGGATGCGCGAGCAGCAGTTCGGCGCCTGCGCCGCCCGCCGGAACGACCCGCGTCGTCACCGCGGCGCGCGCGGGCGGAACCGCGACGGTGCACGCACGCGCCTCGAAAGACGGGGCCAAACCGAAATAGCTCGTCGCGTCTCGCAGCACTGCGTCCGAGGGCACGTAGAAGTCCGGCGGATACGTGTCTGCGACAACGACCGGCGCCCCATAGTGATGAGCCGCGAGAGTGTCCGTGAGAGCCCAGCCCGGCAGCGTTGGATCGTGGAAGTTGAACTCCATCCGTCGGAGCGACCGGACATCATCGGGCAGAGGGGCGCGCGCCAGTGGAATGCGACGGGGCGCCCAGTAGCGGGAGAGTTCCTCGAACAGTTCCGGGATCAGCGGTTCGGTCCGCTCGGTGACCAGCGAGGCCTCGCGCAGGCGCCGAAGACTGACCGAGACGGCGCTCGCCGAGCGGGCCAAAGAACGGGACAGCGCCCTGACCGACGTGGGGCGATCCGGCTCGATCAGCAGAGCGATCGCGACGTCCAGCCCCACGCCGGTCGCGAACGGATCTTGGTAGTCCGGCGCGCGCCGCGCGCGCAGCGGCTCTATCTCGGTCTCGATACGGATTCCGTGGTCCGGCGCCCAGAGCCGCAAGTGGCCCCGACGATCGAGCCAGCCCCACCCGCCCTCGCGCAGGCGGGCGCGCGCTGCAGAGGAAAGGCGATCCGAGACGAGGACGTGTAGCCGATCGGGCCGCGCCGGGGCCGGCTCGGACGCGACGAGTTGCCCGACGGTGGAGGAGGAGGGAGCAGACGCGAATTCGACGGTGACGCTCAGGTCTGTGCCGCCCGCCCGCACGCTCAGGGTCGGGCCCGCGGCCGGCGTGACCTCGTTGAAGCCCAGCGCGAACAGCGCCGCGGCTAGGTCCTTCGCGGCTTTCACGCTGTGCGGTGTTCGGGGATGCACGAACACAGAATACCATAGCCCGTCCCGCAGGTGGGTGGTTAGTCAGTGTGCCGCGAATGCCGCCCCACCAGGGAGGATCGATCAAGACGTGTGCGGATGGATGCTTAGGAATGCCGCACCGCCGAGGCCCTCCTTGTTGTGGGCGAGGCGACCCACACGTGCGGCGCAGTTCTTGCACAACTGCGCCGGGGCATCCGGCGACACGGTGCACCCACCGAGCGCGATCTCTCCCGCTTCGCTGCGCTCGAAGAGGTCTCCCAGCGGGAGGCCGTAGACGATGGGGATCAGTTCATTCCGACCGCATGTCGGGCACCTAGTGTCCATTGCACTCGACCCTTGGGGAGCCGGACTTGGCAATGCAGAAGCAAGAGTAGCCCCGGGTCGAGGGGACCTTCAGCAGGCTCCAGCGCTCCTGCACGACGACGCGTCTGCCGCGGCGCCGAACGGTTCGTCTCAGACACTCGGTGTCGTGGTTCCAATACTCGCGATCTTCGGAGCCGATGCGAACGCGGATCAGGCCGGACTCAATGTGAGTGATCTCGCCTTCCTCGACGAGCCCCGGCTCTTCCCAGCTCTTCTTCGCCTGGATCCAATGGACCTCATGACCCGGGCCGTACCACCCGCACCTCTTTGCGGGGTCGCTGTAGATAGCGGGCTTTCTCTTGCTGCGCTGCGGCATTACGGCCTCCTTCTGAGGCCGCCTTTCGGATCGGCAGCCCCGCTCTTGCCCGATGTCTGGGCCGGGTCTTCCGCCGGAGGCACCGTGCGCGGTGGCGCGGTTGCCGAAGCAGCGAGCCGGAGGGCTTCGCGCTGCTCTCTCTTGACCCACTCATGTTGTAGCACGCGGGGGTGACAGCAACGGCCGCAATTTGGACGCGCGCGCGACATGGATCCCATCCCGCGCGAGTTCCTCCAGCAGGCGCGCCGTAGCCTGCGGCCCGAGGTTCTCCGGCGCGTGTACGCCGGGTTCGCTGAACGCGCCCTCCGCGAGCACGACCGCGCCGGCCGCCGCGGTGAATGCGGTCGCGCGACTCATCGCGGTGAGCGCGCCCTCGCGCTGCACGTGAACCCGGAAGGCGCGCGCCTCATCCCCGCGCCGCGCCTGGACCTCCATCAGGAGGTGGTCGGGATGATCCGCGCCCGGGAAGTGACGCTCGAGCGCGCGCGCCGTCTGCGCGAGGTTTGCAGGATCGAGCAACCCCTTCGCGCGCAGACCGGCCATCGCGTCCAAGTGGCCGGGCATCCGCAGCGTGAGTTCTTCCATCTCCGGGATGCCGGGGAAACTCGCAAGCAGCGAGCGGAGTCCGTCGCTCGGGAACGCGTCGAGCTCGCCCAGCTCTTCGTCGCTCCAGCGCGTCGTCTCCGACAGCGGGTCGGGCGCCTCATCGCGTCCTGCGCGCCGCACGCGGGCCGGCCGCACGTACTCGCCCAGCAGATCCAGCGCATGGAAGTACACCGCGTGGCCAAAGCCGGCTGGAGGCTCCAGCGGCATCCCGCCCACCAGGATGCGAAGCGATTCGACCTCGCCGAGTTCACGCACCAGCGCCGCCGCGAGCACGTGCGAAAGACCCGGCGCGACGCCGAAATCAACAAGGACGGGAACGCCCAAGCGGCGCGCGTCGGCGTCCAGGTGAAACGGCAACTCGAGCGTGAACGACACGTCCACCGTCGGAACCCCCGCCGCGAGCAAGGCCGGGAGCGCGATCGTTCCGATGCTCGCGGGAAGCGTCGTGACTGCGACGTCCATGCCGCGCGCCGCCTCCTCGACGGCAACCGCATCGCGCGCGTCCAGCACGAGACCTCCGGCCGGGGGATTGATGTCGGCCGGCGTGACGCGCGCGCCCCTGCGCGCGAGCGCATCCCCGACCACGCGCCCCTGCACGCCGGCTCCAAGGATGAGAACGTTCATGCCTCCGAATACAACTCGCCGCGCGCGGCGCGCGCAAGACGCGACGCGGCGGTGGATAGACTCAAACCCAGATGAGCCGCCAAGGGATGCCGGGTCGCCTTTACTGGGTTGTCGCGGGCAGCCTGATCCTCGTGGGCATCCCGGCGATCTTCAGCATCGGGGCGCCGCTCGTCGCGATCGGCATCACCCTCGTCATTCTGGGTCCAAAGCGCGCCAACCCCTAGGCAGGGACACCTCCGGCGGCGTCGAACCAGGACACGAGAGCACGCGGAGGAGGGGCCATGGGTCGTCGCTGGGTTTCGATCGTCCTTGCAGTACTCGTCGCACAAGTGATCGGAGTCGCGTCAGCCGACGAGCCCGAACGCGAGAACGATTTCGTCTACACCATGGATGACGGAGTTCGGCTCCTCGCCGATCGCTGGATTCCCTACGACCGGTGCCCGTGCCCCACCGTGCTCACGTTCAGCCCCTACGGCACCAATGAGTTCGAGGCCTCGGTCGCCACGACTTCGCTCAAGCGCGAGCCGTTTCTACAGGCCGGCTACGCGGTCGTCGTCGTGGATGTGCGCGGCACCGGTCAGAGCGAGGGGATGTGGGGTGTCCTGAACACCCGCGAGCGCAAGGATCTCGGCGACGTCGTCCGCCGGATCGCAGTGGAGGAATGGTCCGATGGATCGGTCGTGACCGCCGGCATCAGTTACGGGGGCATCACCGCGCTGATGGCCGCCGAGGAGCAGGATCTCCCGCAGTTGAAGGCGGTGTTCTCGCTCGTGCCGATGGCCGACGCGTACCGTGACATCTTGTCGTCGGGTGGCTCGTCGGACATCGAGTTCCTCGGCGCCTGGTCCGGGGGACTCGTCGCAGGGCCGAGCACCGTGCAGCCGCTCATCACCGCGCAGCGCAACCCCGAGA
The DNA here is from genome assembly GCA_041658565.1 of Actinomycetota bacterium. Classification (NCBI taxonomy): domain Bacteria; kingdom Bacillati; phylum Actinomycetota; species Actinomycetota bacterium. The sequence goes on from JBAZZY010000011.1 coordinate 51,115, forward strand.
TCGCGATCAACGCCGCCACCGCGCACGCGATTCAACTCGCGACGGTCATCCCGGTCACCACGCTTGGCTACAACATGGGCACCGACCGAGACGCTGTCTTCGGCGAAGGCGATCCCGAGTCCTTGACCGCGGCCTCCGGCTACGACGGCGAGTTCTACAACCTGCGTTCGCCTCTGGATCGCATCGGTGACGTGAAGGTTCCGGTCTTCATCGCCGGAGCGGAACTCGACATCTTCCAACGCTCGCAGCCACTGCTGTTCAACGCGCTGAACCTGCCGCCCGGGCAAAAGAAACTGTTGATGATGCCCGGCTACCACGTCGCCGAAGTGCCTCCCGGGACCGTGGACGATCACGGTCGTCCCGTCCCGACTCTCGAGGAACTGGCGCTCGCGTGGTTTGACCGGTGGGCGAGAGGAATCCAGAACGGCATCGAGGATTCTCCTCCGGTGGAACGCTGGTACTACGGAGCCGACGGCTACGTCGCCCAGCGCCAAGACCCGCCCGCCGCCATTCAGCACGAGCGCTGGTACTTGGACGCATCCGCGATGCCTCTGGGCGAGGGGACGTTGTCGCGCGCGGCGCCGACCGAGGACGGCTCCACCAACATCGTGTTCCAGCCCACCCAGGGCGCGTGTTCTCGCAACACGATTCAGTACCTGTACGGCGCGGTCCCCGACATCCCGTGCAGCACCGACAACACCGTTGCCGAAGCCGAGGGGATCACGTTCACGACGCCCGCGTTCGACGAGCCTTACGTGGTCAACGGGCCGATCAGCATGCGCACCTGGATTCGCTCGAGCAGACCCGATGCGAACCTGGTGGCGATCCTGAGCGACGTCGCGCCCGACGGATCCACCGTCGCCTACACCTACGGGGCGCAACTGGCATCGCTGCGCGCGCTCACCACGACCCCGTGCGCGACACCGGTCATCGACGCGTGCTCGGTCAAGGACGGGGACGAGTACGTGATGCCCTGGCATCCATTCACGAAGGAATCGATCTCGAAACTGGAGCCGGACATCACCTACGAGATGTGGATGGAGATCAACCCGATGTCCGTCGTGCTGCAACCCGGCCACCGCCTCCGCCTCACCCTGAAATCAAGCGACTTCCCCCACACGGTGGTGAACACATCCGCGTTGCGGGATGTGGCCGGCGGCGTCCTGCAAGTCCTCACCGGCCCCGAGACCCCGACGTATCTGTACGCAGGTTTCGTCCCGGGCGGCCTGCAGGCCCTGAAAGCCGAATTCACCGCAACTGCGAACTAGCGAGGCGCGTAAACCTCATCTAAGAGGGAGTCGGAACCCGGCGCGCGTAGACCTCGCTCCCGAGGTCCGTGATGTCGGCCGCCTCTCTTCGGTCGGTCCGCACCACCGCCGGGGTGCGGTCGCGAGTCAGACCTTGGAGACCTCCGTGACCTCGTCCCCGGGGTGGTTGATGACCTTGACGGCGATGCGCCCGCTCGTCGGCCGGTGGAAGGCTCCGTGAGTGGACATCTGAATGGACACTTCAGTTGACATTCTAGGGGGTCGATTAAGTAGGGTGGTCGACGTGCGCCCCTACGAGGAGTCCCATCCCTGGATCGCGTTCAACGCGAGAGCGCTCAACGAGGTCCACCCGCGGCTCTGGATGTTGCTCGGCGAGGCGCGCTCAAAGTGCGAGCACCTCGCCGGGGCTCCGCTCAAACCGGAGATCGCCAAGCGTTTCTACCGGGTGACCTTGATCAAGGGTGCACAGGCAACCACGGCCATCGAGGGCAACACGCTTTCCGAGGAGCAGGTGGCGGGGATCCTCGACGGCAGCTTCGAGGCACCCCCGTCGAGGAGGTACCAGGAGATCGAGGTTCGCAACGTCCTGGACGCGCTCACGAAGATCGACGCGCAGGTGCAGCACGGCGAGTACCCAAAGCTGACACGCGAGCTGCTCTGCGACTTCAACCGCCAGGTCCTTGTCGGGCTCGAGGACCAGCTCGACGACTCAACGGTCGCCGGTGAGGTTCGCACGCACTCTGTCGTCGTGGGTCGTTACCGCGGCGCTCCCTCGGAGGACTGCGAGTACCTGCTCGATCGTCTCGGCGATTGGCTGGAGGGCCCCGACTTCAAAGCACCCGACCGCGACATCGACTTCGCGCTCATGCTTGTCCGCGCTGTCCTGGCCCATCTCTACATCGCGTGGATACACCCCTTCGGCGATGGCAACGGTCGAACGGCCCGACTCGTCGAGTTCCTGATCCTCGCGAGGTCGGGCAAGGTGCCACTTCCGGCCGCGCACCTGCTTTCGAACCACTACAACCTCACCCGCGACCGCTACTACCGAGAACTCGATAAGGCCGGCAAGTCCGGCGGTGACATCACCGGGTTCATCACATATGCGATCGAAGGCTTCGTCGATGGCATCCGAAGCCAGATCGACGAAGTGCGCATGCAGCAGCTCAGCGTCGCCTGGATCAACTTCGTCCACGAGGTGATGTCCCGGTTCCCAACGGGGAAGGCGTCTGATCGTCAGCGTGAGCTTGTGCTCGCGATGCCCGTCGATCGCGCGGTTCCGCGCTCCGAGCTCACCGGCCTCACCCCGCGCCTCGCCCTCCAGTACGCGCAGACCGGCCCTCGCACGCTCTCGAGGGACCTAAATCGGTTGGAGGGTGCCGATCTGATCACGCGTGTCGGCAGAAACAACTACCGGGCGAGCGCGCATCAGATGGCCGCCTTTCTGCCAGCGATCGCGCCGGCCGACAATGAGGACCACTCAACCTGATGCCGAAAGCACCGAAGCCACGCGAGCTCGACGCGCGAGACCTCCCAGGGTGATTCCGCGCGCGCGAAGCTTCTTGATCGAGTAGCTCGGCTGCGACACGGCGCGGTGCAACGTGGATCGATGAAGCCCACCTGGAGAACGCACGTGGAAAGCCCGCCGTCGAAGTCGCCGGGGTCCTGGCCGAGAGCATTGACGTTCGCATCTACATCGACCGCACGGAAGGGATGGAGGAGATCTGGATCGCGGTCTCGACTCGGGACGTGAACGGACGCGGTGTGAACGCCCGTCTCCGCGACACCATCTTTGCTGTGTTCGACCGCGCGGTCGGCGATGCCGAGTGGGACTTCACCGCTGATTGGCCAACGGGGCCGCTGCATTGGTTCGAGGTGGCGCGACTTGGCCTGCGGAGCGTCTAACGCGGTTCAGCGGGAGCAGATCCAGCGACGCGACGAACGTCGTCGACATTCTCATCAAGCAGGTACGCGATCGCGTCGTGCTTGCCGCGGAACAGGGCCTCGCGGGCACGCTTCAAACCAAGCGCGAACTCCTCCGCGTGGCGCTCGAGGTATTCGTTCACGGCGCTCTCCACGATCTCGGCTTGGTTCAGGCTTGACACGGCCGCCATAAGCCGGACCTGCTCCTTGGTGCTCTCGTAGACCTTGATGGGCTGATGGCTCGTCTGGCGCGGCTCCATCCCTACCTCCTACCCTGGTACTTCGGTACTAAGTATTTGCTCTTTGAGCTGGACGGTCAGGAGACCGACGGTCGTCTGGCGGGTCCGACTCTTGCCGACCTGGCTGAGGACCACAGGCCACCGACGATCCGGGGACGGTGGCCGATGCCATTGCGTCGCTCTCGCCGCCAGGTTCGGACTGCGCAAGCACGACGGACTCGGTCTGCTTCGGCGGCTGCTTGAGCTGGCACCGGACCCCGGTGTTCCGGCGTGGCTCGATGCGGCACGCGCTCACATGGATTGAGCGCGGTCGGCCAAGGACAATGGCCCGCGCATCGAGCAAGCAGAGACGTCTTCGCGAACGAGAGGACGAAGGTCGTGACCGGGGAGCGGACATACGCCTCGCCGCGCGCGTTGCGTCAGGCGGTAACCGATCGGGCAGACGAAAGCGGCAGAGCGCCGGCCCGTCATATTCTTGGCGCTCTTCTCCGAGGGCGACGCCATACGCCGGAGGATACTAGGGTTACCTTCGGGACCCCAGACCGCTTCAACGCGATGTCCCGGGAGCATCCTCCGGCCAATTCAGGCTGCGGCGACTCGAAAGTCGATGGGTTCGGGTGACAGCGACGCTTGAGAGACTGTCGGGCCCTCTCTTGTCCAGTCTTCAAACTTGATCATCAGGGTGCGTTCTTTCTCTCCCACAGGACGGAGCTTTCTCTCAAGTAGGCTCGCAAAGCGCGGATCGTGCGTCGACACGATCAACTGCCTCAGCCCCTTAGTTCTACGCAATGCGTCGACGAGCCCGAGTAAATTCACGTCATCGAGGCTTTGGAGTGGATCGTCAAGCAGCGCGGCGCGGAGAGGCAGCGCCGGCACGCCCAGGTTCAAACCGAGAAACACTGAAACAGCTAGCGCGTTCAGCTGCGAACTACTTAGCACCGGGAGCGGATCCTGATCGGTGAATGACTCGTGGGGATCCCCTACTCGTGCGCTAATCTGACCCTTCCTTCTGTACAGTGCGGTCGTTAGCTTGACCTCAGTGAAGCCAGGATGAGGATCCACTCGGGAATAGATCCGCTCGACCAGCGGTTCGATCCGTTTCACCTGCATTGCAACTGCATCGTGACCGACGTCCCGAAGAGCCTCAAGAATCGCGGACCCCGACTCGCGCGTTCTCGTATGAGCTCCGAGTCTTCGCTCAAGCTGTTCGTATTCGCGCTCTGCGGTAAGCAGCTGAGTACTCAAGTCCTCGCGCTGGGATAGTTCGCTAGCGCGCGCAAGTTCGATCGCCAGTTGCTCTCCAGATTGATAGAGCCGGGCGATTGCATCGGTAGCTTGCTGACACTGCGCGACTAGCTCCCGCGCCGAGTTCTCGATTTCGGGTAACTCTGTTGCTATCCGCAAATCCGTCGCGCCTTTCGCAATCTGGGCTTCCCATTCCTCCATGCGCTTAACGACGGACTCCAACTGGTTGATCCGCGCGCGCATAGTCGCTGCGTCGCGCTCGAGAGTTGGGACCTCGGACGTCAACGCTTTCGTTGCATCGGACGCGAGGTCATCAGTGAGCTCTCCCGGTCCCGCATGAGCAAGCTCCTCTAACCGTGCGCGAGTAGAGAGCTGGTCGTACTCTTGCTGGCATACAGGACAACGCTCATCCAGGTGCCTCAACGCCAGGCTCGCAAGTGTCCGAAGCTCCTCTTGTGCTTCACGTAGCTCGATCTGTCGTTGACGTCGCTCAGCAGCGTCCACTCGTGCTTGTGCCAGTCGTTCGTTAGCAGCGATGATTGTCTCTTCAACTCCGAGCAATCGGCTCCGCAACGATTCCAGTTCCACTCTTTCGTCGGGAGAAATAGCCGGTCGCTGCTGAACCTCCGAAAGTAGAGATTCGGCAGAGCCACGTCGGCGCTCTACGGACCGGCGTTCGGCTTGAAGAAGCTGCAATGTTTCTGCGAGAGCCCCAGCCGCTCTCCCAGAGCCCAGTTGCGGAACTTCGACGTCCGCCCTCAGGGTCTGGATCTCTTGCCACCAACTCGACCAACTATCCTCCAGCTGGGCCGTAGTGTGGGCGTCTTGATCCGCAAGTCGCTCAAGTCGGGCCTTTAGGTTTTCCGCTAACTTCGCGGCGGCTTGTGTGCGCTTCTCCAACTCAGTGCGGGCTCTTGTCCACGAGTTACGCGCACTCTCAAGTTCCTGCTGCAATTCGTTGAGGCGACCCGCACCAACGAGCTCACTAACCACTTGGAAGCGTGCCTCTTGATCGCTTTCGAGAAACTGCCTCACGAGATCTTGCTGAAGATAGACACTCCGAGTGAGCGCCGTATCGAAGACGTCCCCGGGATCCGAGGTTATCAACGCTGCCGGCCAGAGAAGCTCGAGGAGCCGCACATCGGCACTCGGCCCTTCCAAGGTGCGTTCCCCGGTATCGACAACGACGCGGGAGCGGTCCCCATCGAAAGTGCGGCTAATCCGCAACTCCGTGCTGGCGTCGCGCAACCCAATCGAGACCTGCGCCTGACCCGACTGCGAATAGAGGGACAGGACATCGCTCTCGCGGGTTCCGAATCGACGAATTCTGCCTGTCAGCCCCCAGAGGATGGCGTCGAACAGTGAGGTCTTCCCCGTTCCGTTTGGCCCGGTAACAACCACAGCATCGGCGTCGAGATTGAAGTTCACCAGCTTCGGGAATGCGCGGAAGCCCGCAACCTCAAGTGACAGGAGCCTCATTCTTCCCCCAAATACTCGTGAAGCTTCTCCATCAGAGGCTGTCGTGAACGAAAGGCTTGCACAAGTGCGTCGGCCGCGCCTCGGTTGACGCCACGTCCGGCCAGCAACTCCGGAAGAGTCGCGAGGAACGAGCCGTCGTCGCTCGAAGGCAACTCTGACGGTCCAAGCGGCATGAGAGGAAGGAGAACTCTATCGATATCCTTGAGCGTCTTCAGGTCCTCTCCGGTTCCTACGAGCTTCCGCACCCGGTGCGTGTCGTATCGGATCGAGTTCGCTTGCTGGACAGCATCAGGACCAATCGGCGCAGCCGTGAGAAGAACCAAGTAACCCTCCCATGCTTTCGCCTCGCCACGAGTGAATCGATCCGAGATGAGCGACACCAACGCTCCCTGAACATCCGTCCACTCACGCCAGAGATCCGCCCACGTACCGAAGACCACGAGGGTAACGATTCCGTACTTGTCTTCTGCGACTAGCCCCCGGTCGGAACTAACTCCGATTAGAGGCTCGGCGTCGCGCAACACGTGGTAACCGCCGTCTTCCAATAACCTCGCGGCCTCCGCAAGGATCGTCTCAGAAGTAAGCGAACTTAGAGTCGCCATCTACGCCCCCAAGGCTTCTGTCAAGGCAGTTGGATCATTTCTGAGCTCCTCAATGCTCAAGACGACCGCCTCTCGTGTGGGCGCGACCAGGCTCTCGGGTGACGACTGGGCCACAAGATCATCGGGCGGACTAATTGCGTCGGCCCCGAGGGATGATGCAATCAATACGACGACCGGTTCGTACGCGTATCGGGATCCGAGCCTACCGAGGCTGCGCAAGGCTGCTTCAATCCTCGTGCGGCTCTTCGTACCACGTCCTGAAGCAGGGACTAGGTGCCCGATAAGCCGAGACTCACGCCTTAATTCCAGATTGCCATTCGGCTGTGGAACGACGTCGCATCGTCCTACACGTGCCGTAAGAGCGATCGCGTAAATGAGTACGGCCATCGCCTCCAGATCAAGATCCATTGCGGGAAGATAGGCCCCCTGATCCAAGAACCAAGCGGCGCGAGTTTGGCCGAGGCCAAGAAGACCAAGAGCCGCAAGCAGCGTGACCAAGTCCTCACAGCCGGGATCCTCCCACTCCTCTTCAGCAAGGAATTTGGCGGCGGCGCTCCCCAGCGCGCTTAACTGCTCAGCGGCTACCCGATCACCGAGTCGACGCATGAATTCACACCAGCCGAGCCGCACGTATCGTTCCTCTACCACGTCGATCGCCGAAGTGAATTCGGAACTCCCGTACGCGCCCGGATCTACGTGAATGATCACGTGGCTGGGGAGTGCAGCACGGATCCTTCGCACAGACTCAACCAGAACGCTGGCGGGAGCACCCAAGCCGGCGAAGACGACTACAGGTGCAGTAATCACTCTCGTTGTGACAAGGTCCTGCCAGCCATCTCTCCACAGAGTCTCAAGCTGATCCGTCCGCAGGATCCATGTCTCCGGTGATGCATTCGCGTCCGCATGCAGATGGATGACGTTGCTCGCACCTAAGTCAGCTAACTGCGTCGGAGAGGAAATGACGGCGATGTCTCCAGCCGCGCCCATCGCAGCAAGTCCATGGCTGATGGCGAGATCAAAATTTAGCGTAAGCGTTGAGCCGATGGCACGTTCTCGAAGCAACGCGCACAAGAGTTTGTGCCCCTCATTCGGGCTTGCATTCTGGAACTTCACAACCGGAAGACGTCGGACGATTTCCTGCTGGGAGCCTGTCTTTGCAAAGACCGCGTCGGCAACGGCCGAGAGATCGCGCGGGTCAGCGCACTCGCCCTCAGTCAAGACAGAATCCGCCACAAGCCGTCGATGAGCGTCTTCAGCGCAGTCTCGCGCAAGAGGAAGAACGGTCGGCGGCTCAAAGGAACAGCCTGCACCGAGGACGAGCGCGACACGCCCACCACCATCGGCGACGATGGCAGCGAGCAACTCGGTCGGAAGCAAGTTAGCGCTCGACTCCGGCATTAGCCGTCGTCCTCGATAGATTCGACTTCGACGTCGCTCAGGCCAAGTTGTCGAAGCCCTTCCAGTACTACAAGGTTCAGGGTCTCTTGTGGAATCCCGGCCATACCTCCATCCGCGCGAATGACCATGTCAACAGCGAGTTCCGTGCTCGACGCGGACAGCGGTAGCACCGCTACCTTTACGACTTCTCGAGCCTTGGTTCCAGGCACGTTCGAGATGCGGATCGTCACCGATCGAATTGAGGCCGGGCCGCCGACTTTCGCCTTCTTGTCGGCCTCGGCAGGCGCCGAAGGTGTATCTACGAGTCCAGTTCGAGTACTGGATGTCGTCTCAGCCTGCGGTGCATCGCCATCGGTAGGTGCCCGCTCCTTGATCATCTCCCTGATTGCCGAAGCGCGCACGAGGAACGTTCCGGGCTGAAACTGAATCTCGGTCGGGTCGATGGAGCGCTCGAACCTCAGGATGGCTTCGGGCGCATCCCAAGATGATCCGCTCGCAAGACCGAAAAGACCACTGCGAACTCCTTCGACGAGGCAGCTTCGTAGTACGGCTGGGCTCGCGAGCTTTGGGAGTCGGGGGAATCGCGCGAAATAAGACAGAAGCGTATCGAGCTCTACAGCTTCAGTTCCCTCAGGGAGGAGGCCGAATCGCGCCGCCAGCAAGGCGGCGGGCGCAAGTGTCTCCTCGACGATCCGGTCGGCCCCTCGAAGGTATTCGAGGACTCGCTGATCGATCTTGACATCGACCTTCGCCGGTCCAAGATCGATGTGATCCAGAGCGGCACCGCCATTGTCTCCCTCGCCCAGAAGCAGCAGATGGCGGTATGCCATCGCTACCTGTTGTGGGACCCTTTCCTCCATAGTCGCAAGCCGCTTCTCGAGCTGCTCTCGCTGCTCTGTATTGAATCGATTGAGTCGATGCTTGTCGGACTTCAGATCGCGGAGCGCAGCAAGTGTTCGCGTTGATGCTCGCGCCTTAGTCAACGTTGGAGCGTCGGCGCCGACCAGCATCGACGCGTTTCGATTCGCCCGAAAGGCTGAGCCGCGATGCTCCAGAATGTCGCGCGCCGCTCGCAATGTGTCAGAGGTCTCGTCGCCTCCGATCCGCATCGAGAAATCGAGAATCCCTACCGTTAGCCGCGGATCATCAGGTAGGTCAGCGGAGGATTCCACCCGAGTCTCCACCCTCAAGGTTGCACTTCCGGGCGCTACCCTTGCGATCGCCTCACGCAGGAGAGTTTCGATGCGCTCATCGTCGATCGCACCCTCTCTCTCGATAACCACCTTGTTGAGATTCGGTTCAGTCGTGAAGCGATACCGGCCGCCTTCGAGTCGCATGTACCAGAGCGCGCCTTCGAGGGCGTCGCGTACATCCTCGATCAGTCCGCGACTTAGCCCGGGCCTTCCTACGCCAAGCAGCATCTGCGCGGCTGAGGCCCCGAGAACCTTGTCGGCGCCAAATGAATTCAAGAAGGCCGTCGTGGCGAGACCCGTCGCGATTCCGAGCGCGTCAACCTGCCCGCCCCTCCTGCGATCCTCTTCGGGGGCCTTCGCGTCACGCCGAATGATGTCAGCGTTTAGCGCTGCCTTGTAGCTCTCGCCGGCGAAACGAAGCACCTCACCTCTGATGCCAGAGTCGTCCAGCCGTACATCCCCGGGATGGATCAACGGCGCCGCGTGTTTCCGCTGACACAGAGCTTTGACCGTGTGCGAGAGCGTACGGAGTGCACCACGGGTGCGCTGGAAGCCCGAAAGCGAACCCCAACGATTGGTCAGGATGTCAACGAGCTCCGGATGGAACGGGTAAGCAGCTACAAGACGGTCCCGGTAGGACGTCTCGCGAAACGCGCCAGGAACTGCATCGCCAAGAGATTCGTAATAGTCCGCGTACGCGTTAGCAACGCGCCTGCGCTCGTTCTCGTCCCCCATCGAAACAAAGAGGCGTCGCTGAAGAATCGGGAAGATATCGTCGCCCTCTACTGGGGTAACGATGTTCTCCTGACGACCAACTACGAGGGACAAGCGCTCTTGCATCTCCTGCCCGATCGCCGTCGAGTAATCTTCCAGATGCGAGCTCGTGAGCGTGGCAAGCACCGCAGCACCTTTGACGTTCGAAACCGCGGTGCACAGCTCCTTGATGAACGTCAGAGTCGTCGTCGCCAGACTTCCGTCATGTGCCTTCACCTCAAGAGCCTTGTTTAGATACTCGAGCGTTTCATCAAGGAGAATCAGACAAGGAGCGTTGGCTTCAAGGAGTCCTGCTAACTCGTGCGTCCCCGAACCCAAGAGTGCGCGATCTTGCTCGGCGTACGGCGCGTACGCGTCGGTTCCTCCCAAGCGATAGGCGAGCTGCCCAAGGAACGTATGCAATTTGGTCCCATCAGCCGCCTTCTCAGCCTTGCCGGCAACGATGGCGCTTCCATCTAGAACAACGACCTTGGCCTTGGGCAAATCCGAGAGTCCGAGGCGTTGTGTCAAGTCCTTCACGAACTTGGTCTGCGCGACACGCTGTGGATCCCGGAACAAATGGTAGGCGGCCAGGAGGGTGTGAGTCTTCCCTCCGCCAAACTCAGTCTGCAGGCGAAATACACCGGCAGCGGATGAGTCGCCGGAGAGTCTACGAGCCAGCTCACCGAGAGTCGCTAAGAGGTTCTCTGTGAGGTACGTCTTCTCGAGGAACGTCATAGGATCGAGGTAATCTGCCGGTCCTCTACCGCGATCAACAAGACCGAGGTCGGCCGCGAAGAGAGACTCGTCGAAAGAACCGTTGGCGATATCGGGTTGTGGCTGGGCGACCGTCCGCCACGATGGAAGGCTATCTACCATCTCAGATTCGCTTCGGATCGAATAGAGTGAGTTCTTCGACGCGCGTATTCAACTTCGATGCCGCCTCTGCAAGATTGTCACGGTTGCCCTCCAGCCCGAGAAGCATGGTTCTCTCTCGTTCACTCTCTGGGAGGCACTGAGCGAGGGCTCGAGCGGCGCTCCAGAAGGTCGGCGTAGCGCCCATCCCCGTCGCTGCCAAGAGCTCTTCCAGTTCCTTTCGACGACCTGTATCCCAGAGCTGGCATGCCGCGTGTAGCGCATCAACCAAAGTGGGAGATGGGCCGATTCTTATGTTCTTTCTCTCATGAGGTCCGAGTACCGAAAAGTTCGAACCAAGCTGCTTCACGATGCCCCCAGGCCGAGAGAGGTGACTCAGATCGACATCGAAGGCTCTTTCTAGTTTGTACGCTTCATCGGCTGGGATTGACGCCGTCAGATACGCCCAACGCCACGTCAAATAGAAGAGCGACTCAGGGTCTAGACCTGTCAATGAGTCGGCGCCCAGAAGGCGTCTCATGGCGTGACGCGCGACTGCCTGCCGCGAGAGAACCATCAAGTCTGCGACGTCAACCTCCTCACCAGAGAGTCGCACGATTCTTGAATACTGGGCAAACACTTCAAAGGCTGGGCCGATGGCAGAAACGAAGTAGTCGGCTCCAACCAATCCCATCTCCTCGAACGCATCGAGCCGTTCCGCGATGCGCGTCTCGAGGGCACGCACGATGTCGTCGTAGAACCCTTCGGTGTGGGCCTGCTGCGGACGACAAACGAGCACCACCGAGGAGCCAAGGACTGCGCTGATTTGCGCCGTACTGCGCGCCGCACGCTCGGAGCGCATGGGCCACGACGTTGACACCACGAGGCCGGCGGTTCGGAGTGCGCGCAGCAGACGCTCCCACGCCGCAACGTCAGTGTGAGCAAAGACGATGGAGACGATGCCGTCCGGCTTAACCACGCGCGCCATCTCGTTGAGAGCACGCTGGAGCCGTGTCTCAAACTCTTCGTGGGAAATGTATTCTGGCGATTTCTTATCTGCTCGGGTTTCTATGACCTCTTGCTGCTTCGGGGTCAACGGAACGGCGAAGACGCCAGGATGCAGGTGGCCGACGCTTCGCTTTAGCCAAACATAGAAGAAGTCGGAGAGGTCTCCGTACTGGATTGCGTCGTAGTAGGGGGGATCAACCACGACAGCGTCGAACGTGCCGTTGGGAAAGGGCAGGTGCTGAGCGTCGCCGCGCTGCACTACCGCCGGAGTCGAGCCGGTCGAGGAACAGTGTTCAAGAGCCAAGCGGATCCAGCGGACCGCGCCTTCCCAACTTCCGGAGCCTGCCCCGAAAGGATCCGGTTCTACATAATCCCAAACCATGGCTATCGCCTGCCTCGGAAAGGTATGGGCGACAGCTTCCAGCGTCGGAAGCCAACTAGTGAAAGATGAGTTGTAGTCGGCGGTTCGATCTACACAAAGCGCGAGAAGAGTGGACACTGCCACAGCGCGGTCCGCGTCCATGCCCTCCGCAATCATCTGTTCGTGCGCGCCGCGGACAGCTTGACAGAGGGAACCAAGAACGTAGAGCTGGCGATCGTTGAACAAACCGCGGAAGGTGTCGATACCGTAAACAAGGTTTCCATAGCGCCGGTACTGCGACTTCACCATAGGCTCATCCGGCAGGGCGCTCGTACCATCTGGAGTCTCCTTGAGCTCGCCGAGCCGGGCCTGTGCCAGCGCCTCCGCGCCTTCAATTTCGGAAGGTCGCGGCATCCGATAAGTCCGGACGCGACCTTCGATTTCTAGGACGGCATAGAGACGGCGACCGAAGCCGACCCTCTTCCCGTAATCGCGGACGGCCTTGGCTTCCGACGATGAACCGCACGCGGGGCAAGTTACGGAACTCGCCTTAACGGTCCCGATCGACAGGTCGACATCTTTGGGCGCGGGATCAGAACGCACGATCAAATCGATTTCGTCCGGCTTGGCTGCCACTTCGACCCACGAAGAGCGCCGGGAACTGCGGGCGAGCCAATATGACGAAAGGAGTGGAATCGCGACCTTGCAGGAAGGGTTGGCGCATATCATTGTGCGGGTCCAGAAGTAGATTGCGGGTGAACGCCCTTTCTCGTCAGCAGGAAAGACTCCCTTGAGCTGTGGCTCCACATGAGCTCGCACCCACGCCGCCCATCGCACCAAGTCATCCACGAGAGTGTTAGTGCCGCGCTCGTCCATCTGTCCGAAACGCTGCGGATACTCGAGAACACAGCGCTCAATTAGATGAGCCACCGGATTGAGATCGACGGCAGTAGTCTCGCAGCCGAGGCGGAGCGCCTCGAGAGGTATGGAGCCGCCGCCAGCGAAGCAGTCGAGAACCTTTGGTGGTCGATCCGGGTAGGCACCGGCGAGCAGCTTCCGAAGTGGGTCAATACGCGCCTGGCTCACCGAAGCCTCGAAGGAAGAGGCATGGGCGAGTAGATCAAGTATCTCCTTGCGGCGAACCGCATCTCCTGGATCCGGCATGAGCGTGCCGAAAACCACAGCGCGACTCATGACCAAAGGACGCCGCGCCCACCACAGGTGCATCGTCGAGATGTGCCCGTGACGAAGAGACTTCTCGCGTGCAGACTCAGTGTTTATCACCGCAAGCGGCAGCGCCTCCTCTATGAGACGACGGTCACTCATCAATTCCGCCTTCTGCTGCATCAATGACGGGTTCCGGATCGACCCGATACCGGACATCGAGCGAGGGTCGCCAAGCCCCAGCAAGGGTCTGCGCAGGATTCTGCACGCGGTAGAGACGCGGCGACGGGGTGCCGCAGTCGAGAACAACGTACAGCCAGTAGTCGTCCCCGAGTTCCTGCGACTTCGCGAACTCGCTCCAAGTCAACTCAACGCGCGCAACGCCTGCCCTTCCCTTCACTTCGATACAACGTCTCTCTAGGCTGCGCGTCGAAAGCAAGTCGAATCCGACGTTGTCGGCCTCAACGCTGATGCAGTCGGCATGACGTTCCTTCCGCTCGTAGCGCATGGACACGTCAACGGCGATTCGTTCGATCTCGTCGTCGGTTTGGCGGGGCTTGCCAACTGGTTTCTGCACCTCTCCATCACGGGGGAGCGGCAGAAGAAGCATTCCACCGACGACCACAACAGGTCCGCGGTTCACGGTCCTTGTTCGTTCCGCCTCTTCCAATCGCTGCCGTCTGCGCAGCTCGTGCTGCGCCTTCGTCAGTTCCACCTTGCGTAGTCGTCCCTCTGCACCGGACACGCCTCGTTCTACCTCTTCCTCCCCAGCGATCAGAGCCGTTTCCGCCTGCGCAAGCAAGGCATTGAAGGATCTCCTAAGGAAGTCCTCCTGAATGGATGCGACTCTCGTGCGCTCTTCGGCGGTTTCTTGGTAGACGTCTTCGAAGAGATGTTGGCGCGACCACATCACCAACTCGGGTGCGTCCGGCGAGATCGCGGTGGTCACTTCATTACTTGCAGGCCGAACCTCTTCGGTCGTAGGGACGTAGTCGAATAAGGGCCGGCTCGGAGCTCTCTCGAAACCACCCTCCCTGGTCACTCGAGCGGAAGTGAGACTGCGCCGCACGACCTCGCCGTTTCCATCGATAACGTCCGAGACCAGCATCCGGATTACGGACGGTTCCGTAGCGTCCGGGTCGAAGAAAACAGCTCCTTTCGCCACGGCCGATTGCGTTCGCTGAATCACGAAGTCGACAAGAGCATCAAAGAGCGGATGGCCGGGCCCACACAACTCAGCCTGAGGCAAGGCGGCCTCGTCCTCTAATCGCGGCTTTAGAGCGAGAGACTTGTCGAACGTTAACCTCTCGTACGTGCTAGCGATCTGTCGCGTGGCACCGGCTGTTCGGCTCTGCGCGACGAGAATGTCGGGAGTTCGCTCGACTCGGAGTGTTCCGTCGAGTCTCTTTGAGACCCTGCCGCCAGCGAATGCAATCGCATCGGTCAGGAACCGCTCGAAGTAACTGGGAGGCAGGCGACGCTCCTCAGCTCTTGCATGCCGGGCGCGCTCCATCTGCCAGTCGAGATGGTGCTGCGCCAACGCATCTTGAAGAAGTTCTTGGGCGCGCGCTAGAGAGGCAGGGTCGGCCTCGCTTCCACCGAGCCGTTCTGCAGCCTCCTCGCGAGTGATCTCTCGAGCAAGAACCGCTTCAAGTAGGTCGCGCAACTTGTAGCCGGCGAAGGTGCCCCCGATGACGTCGAAGACCTTGTCGCCGAGGAGATACCCCATGCGCACCATCTTGTCGAGGAGGATCTTGAGGACGTAGCCCTCACGCGTATTGCTGGCGACCAAGTTGAAGATGTACACGTCTTCCGTTTGACCGATCCGGTGGATGCGACCCATGCGCTGCTCGAGTCGATTCGGGTTCCAGGGGATGTCGTAGTTGACCATCAAATGGCAGAACTGAAGGTTGATACCTTCTCCGGCGGCCTCGGTGGCGACCATGATCTGTGCCTTCTCGCGGAAGTAGCGCTCCTGAGCGATGCGATCCGCGAGTTTCAAGCCACCGTGGATAACTGCGACTTCGAAGTCTTTCTGTAAGTTCTCGACGAGATATTCGAGGGTGTCTTTGTGCTCGGTGAAGATCAGAAGTTGCTTGCGTCGATCTTCCTTCAAGCCCTGCGTTTGGACAACGTCAAGGAGTTCCGTCAACTTGCGTTCAACACGCTTCCCTTCAACCTCTTCTGCAAGACTCAGCAGCGGTCCGAGAGCCTCGCGCTCCGCTTCGAGCTCCGCGATCGTATCGGGAAGCCATTCCTCAAGAGCCTTCTCCTCCAACTTCCATAGGTCTTCCTCGTCGTAGTCTTCGATGTCTTCACCTTCGGGAAGAACTGAAGTCTGAAAGACCTTCTTCTTCTTCAGATACTCCTCGGGATCGGCAAGGGCTTTTTCGATGCGCTCGATGCGACGCTCCAGCGTGCGGCGGATGGCTCGAACGCTCGAGGCGACGCGACGCTGCATCGTTGTGAGAGCGAAACCTGCGGTCGTCCGTCCTGAGTCGCCACGGATCGCCGCCAGTTTGGTCGAGACGAAATCCGTGACCGCCTCGTAGAGATCCCACTCCGCACCCTCAAGCTCGTACGCGACTGTCTGCGGATGCCGGGGCTTGAAGAGATCGTTCCCCGACATGTCCTTCATCTCTTCCTTGGGTACCTTGCGGAAGGTACGCGGAGGAATCTCCACCTTCTTAGGGCACCGATCGCCAAACGCGTCGAGATCCAAGAGCCTGAGCAAGGCCCAGAAGCTTCCGTCATCGCCCTTGTGCGGCGTTGCGGTCATGAGAACGAGACGGTGGCTTCGGCGACTAACCACCTCTGCGGCCTGATATCGCTGACTCTTTCGATTGATGAATCCCTTGCCGTCCACGTACGCCGTGAACCCATGCGCCTCATCGATGACAGCGAGGTCCCAATCGCGCTGAGATGACTCGAACGCTTCGAGCGCGCGCTCCGTGCGAAGGAAATCGCGACTAACGATGATGCGGTCGTAGAGATCCCATGGGTTCTCAGTGGCGGAAGCGTCGAAGTGAACGGCTTCGAGTTGCTGGAAGTTGAGTTGAAATCGGTCCGCAAGCTCGCGCGCCCACTGTGGGCGAAGGTTAGCTGGCGTGACGATCAAGATCCGGTCGCCGGCGCGGCGCAGGATCAACTCCTTCATGTACAGGCCGGCCATGATCGTCTTGCCCGCGCCGGGGTCGTCGGCGAGTAGATACCGAAGCCGCGGCTCGCGAAGGAAGTGGTCGTAGACGGCTTCGAGCTGGTGCGGCAGTGGCTGCACGTTCGAAACCGCCAGGGCAGCCATCTCGTAAGCAAAGGCGATCTGAATTCGATGCGCTTCAATCCCTAGCCGGAACTCGTTGGGGTCGCCGTCGAAGAGGAGCTCAGTTCGCTGCTCGACGATTTCGATGCCGTCGAGCTCAGACTCCGCGAGCGTCAGCCCCCCAAGTCCGGAGGCGGCCTTATAGACGAACTCCCAGTACGGGCCGGGGGAGACCGCGATGAGCGATACGACTTCCGGGCGCCCTCGGAAGCGGACCTGCGCGCCCGGCTTAAGTCGTTCGAGATCAACTGCCATCTGTTCCCGTTCTAGACAAATCCCAGGTCCCCGCTATCGTCCTCAACCCTTCCCGCGATGGGAGGAGTGTGCCATGTCGACCCCAAGCCCACCTCGGCTCGCGGTCGCCTACCTTAGGTACCTGGGCGAGTTGGGCCGAGAAGCCGATCCCGCAGGCCAGAAGGCGTTCGACGCCGTTCGCAACAGGCTAACACCCAAGGACGACATCGAGGAAAGAGCCTTCGACCTCGCAGCCCGAGCTCTTCGCCTCGCACGCAATGGGTCGAGGTCCCGGTCGTCTTGTGTTCATGAAATATGACCCGATCTGCTGCGTGGCCGTTGTGGGCCGGGTCGCGAGACGCTGGGCTTGATGGATCCGGGTGATGCGAGCGCATGGAGCCATCCACATCTTGACCGGATCCTGTGCACCAGCCGCAAGGTCCTCGCGCCGCTCTATGAGGTCAGGCCGAGCGTGGCCGTGCTTGACCGCGATACGGGGGAACTGCGCGAGACGCGCGCCGAACCTGACGGCATTCTGCGTTTTCGAAGGCACGGGCGAAACAGCCTGGGGCAGGAGGTTCGTACCCGTCGCAGCGCGCAGCGCCGATGTGCACAGGCGGATGATCCTTGATCTCGATGTGATTCCTTCGCCGGGAGGCGAGACGGCGGTCGCGATTGCATGCTTCCGTCGAGTGGCCACTTCTTCCCGGCGCGCAAGAAATCGTGTACGCACAACGCTTCGCGGCGCGCGTCACCAAGAGATCGCCCTCTCCCTCGCGCGCGCGGAAAGCCTCGTTCACGAGCCCCGACGTCTGCGCGGCTACGCCTCGATGGTGATGACGGGTCTGCGTTTGCGAGTCCAGTCCGCGCGTCGCCACGACCCTTCCTGCCTCGACCACGTCATCGGCGGGCGCAACGCAGTCGCCTTCCCCCGGCGATACAGCTCGGCCGGCCTCCCGCCGGTCTCGGACGGGACGACCCGCTTGCCGGCCGACCGCACGAAGTCTTCCGTCCCAGGCACCTTCTGTCTGAAGTTCGCAGGATCCAAGGTCTGTCCCCACACCGCTTCGGCGATCTCGCGGAGTTCGGACAACCGGAACAGCTCTTTCAGGAAGGCCATCGCCTGCGCGCTGCGCTCGACCGACGAGCGCGCGCGAGCAACACCGTCGGACAGGATCGCGGCATGATCGAAAGCCAGGTCCACCTTCTTGATCGCGTTCACGGGCACCAGGCGCGCGCGCGGCGATTCGCCGCCGCCGCGCGGTCGATACCCTGACGACGGCGAGGAGGACGCATGACGCTGCAAGCACTCGTTGACCGGTACGCCGGCATCACTCCGCCGGATCTGGCCGCGCGACATGAGGGAGCGATGCTCGGCCTGGCCGTCGGCAACCTCCTCGGCGTCCCGGTGGAGTTCGACACCAAGGCGCGCCTCGCCGCGCGATACCCCGACGGTCTGCGCGAGATCGCCTCATCACTGCGCGACGAGCCGTGGGGCGACGACCTCGCACAGGCGATCGTCCTTGCCGAGGCGATCGTTGAAGACGGAGAGCCTGGCGCCCGACACGCTGGCTCGACGCGTCCTGCGATGGCAGGACGAGAACGGTCATGGGATCGGGGCGCTCACCGCGGAGGTTCTCCGCAAACTGCGCGCGGGGACGCCACCATCCGACGCAGCGCGCATCGTGTGGGGAGAATCGGGGCGCCAGAGCGCGGGAAACGGCGCGGTGATGCGTTGTGCTCCCGTCCGCGCTGCGATGGAGGACGGAGCCGTTTCATGGCCCGGCGTCGCGTGAGCCGCCAATCCCTTGAACTCGACGCGTCGGTCTGGTAGGCTTGCTTCACCCTAGGGGTGAAGAGGAGATGCCAAGCCGTTGCGGGTCGAGTTCGCGGACGACGGTTTACGTCGGCTCTACGAGGAGCCTGCATTCCATGACCCCAAACTCGGCCCCGATGTCACGAAGCAGTTTCGCAAGAAGGTCAACTTCCTCATCGCAGCTCATGATGAACGAGACCTCCGCAACTACAAGGCCCTCCACTTCGAGAAGTTGGCTGGGTCCAGAACCGGTCAGAGTTCCATTCGGCTCAACGACCAATGGCGGCTCATCTTGCGGATCAAGGAGGACGAGCAGGGCAGGCTCATCGTTGTCGTTGAGATCGTTGACTACCACTAGGGAGGAGGTACCGACATGATTGCAATCCCGAGGTCTTCTGAGGTATTTCCGCCCGGCGAGTACCTGAGGGATGAGTTGAACGAGCGGGGTTGGACCGAGAGCGAATTCGCTCGGATCATCGACCGTCCCGCTCAGGCTGTCTCTGAGATCCTTAACGGAAAGAAGGAGATCACAGCGGAAACGGCAGTGGCGCTGAGCGAGGCGTTGGGCACGAGTGCGGAACTGTGGTTGAACCTGCAGGCCGCCTACCGACTCCACGTCGCCAGGTCTCGACTGTCCGGCGACGATCGGATCGCACGTCGCTCTCGTCTTCGCTCGCTAATCCCTGTGCGAGAGGCGCAGAAGCGCGGATGGTTGCCGGACACCGAAGACTTGGACACCCTTGAAGATGCGGTCTGCGACTTCCTCGGTCTTTCAAGCATCGACGAGCAGCCGAACTTCACGGCCGCGGCGCGACGCTCCAATCTTGATTACCCGTTCAGCCCCGTGCAGACCGCGTGGATCGCTCAAGTGAAGCGCCGGGGCTCCCGGACGGGGATGAAACCGTTCAATCGCAAGGGAATCGAGAGGCTCGCTTTGCAGATAGTTGGTCGAATCCACGACCCCGCTGATCTGGGGGACCTTGACAACTGGCTGGCGGATTGCGGAGTTGCAATGGCAGTTGAACTCCCGCTCAAAGGCAGCAAGATTGATGGGGTCTCGCTGTTTCCGAAGGGAGCAAACCCAATCGTTGGACTCTCCACGCGCGGGGACCGGCTCGACAGCTTCGTCTTCACGGTTCTTCACGAACTCGCTCATATCGTCCTCGGGCATGTGAATCCCGGCGAGGTGCAGCTCGACGAGGATCTTTCGCCGGAGACCAACGGAGGTCGAGAGGGTGCAGCGAACGAGTTGGCTGCCTCGTGGATCTTCCCAGATGGTCTGGACATGGGAACGACCAAACCTACGATGACGCAGATCCAAAACGCCGCGCGCGAGCACAACGTTCATCCGAGTTTTGTCATCGGGCGCCTTCAGCGGTTGGGTGTCCTGGCGTGGAGTGACTTCCGACGGTCTATCCCAAAGGTGCGACCGCACCTTCACCTCGACCCATCGGCGGTGTCAGGGTAATGAACACGCCTTTCCGTGCGAACCCCGAGTGACCGGCGTGATCGCGCCGTTTCGCTCGGTCTGCCGGGACTTGCGTTGGCGCTTCGCGCGCGCAGAATCGCCCTGGGAGGTCTCGAAAGGCCGTGCTACCGTCAGTCACGTGATCGACTGGTCTTCGTGCCCTGAGGTGGAGCGTGATGCCGAGCGCGTTAGTGGCGCATGGGTGTTCCGAGGTACTCGTGTTCCCATCGCCGCTCTCTTCGAGAACCTCGAAGACGGCGCGCCGGTTGGCCGGTTTCTCGAATGGTTCCCCGGCGTGACTCTTGCCCAGGTGCGCGCCGTGCTTGAACACGCGGCGCGTAGCGCCCTCACCCCGGCCTGAGTGCGCGTCCTTTTCGATCAAGGTACGCCGTCGCCCTTGCGGAACCATCTGTCGCACCACGAAGTCACGAGTGCGTACACGTATCGCTATCGTCGTGCCGGGCACGACGAGTTGGCCGCGGATCTAAGTGGCGGCGTCGGATTTCGAGCTTGCGTGCTTTAGAAGCCGGCGGCGACTGTCCCTGGAGCTTCGCTCGGGAAAAGGTCAGCGTTGTTGATGTTCCGCGGTCCAGTGACGACATGACTCTGCACATACAGAGACTGCGCCCCGAAGCTGATTTGGACAGCAGGCCCGATGGGTTCGCCGTGAATCCTGATCGCGATCGCCTTTCGTATGAACGCTGATAGCGATTCGCCGGTGACACGCGCCGACGATTCGAGTTCATCGAGCTCTGCGGTGGATAGGCGGAACGAGACGACTTCCGTGGTCGTCTTGGCCACGGTGATCGCGGATGCTTCTTCGCTCCACTCGCCCGCGTTGCGGCGATGTTCGTAAAGCTCTTGCTCCGCGCTCGGCTTCTTTCGCGTCTTGCTCATGATTGCCTCCGGTACCAAGCCTCGTCTTCGGGCTCGGCTCTCCAACCAGTTATCGCTCGCCAGATTCCTTCGCGTGGAGTCTGCACGATACAGACCACCCAAATCGCGCCACCGCTATCGGGACCGATCATCTGGTGAGTCGCCGCCCTTCCCTTCAGATTCTCTCTGAACTTCGGTGCCTCCTGCGCCACCTGAAGGACCGCCTGCCTTCCGAGGCCTCGGCCGCCGAGGTGGGAGGGTTGTGATCGTCCCAGTCCCAGCCATCGATCTGCATGTCCCTTGACCTCGTGTATGACGGTTGTATACTAGCGTATGACAGACAAGCGAGCAATCCTGGAGGCCGCGATGGAGATCGAATTTCTGGCCCTGGCAAACCATGCCGAGGCGGTCAACGGACTTCTCTATCTAACCGGCGTCGGCTGGAACGAGGTCTCCGTGAATGCCCCCGCGGACCAACCGATCCTGCACCACTTCGGGATCGGAGTTTCGATCCTAGTGGGATGGAACGACACGAACCGCCCTATCCCCGTCGAGCTCCGGCTGGAAGGGGAGGACGGTCAACTCGAACTTGCCAAGGTAGAGGGCGAAGTTAATGTCGGCCGGGCGCCGACGGTGAAGCCGGGAAGCGATCAGAGGGCCGTGCTCGCGCTCAACATCAACACGCAGTTCCCCACTCGCGGCGGATATCGGGTCGTCTGCCGCGTCAACCGTGACGACCAGAAGATGCGCAGCTACAGCTTCGTCGTGAAGTGATTGACGCTGTAACACCTGAACGGCCGACTCTCCGTGTCTTCCTCAGGCGTGGCCTTCGCGGTTGGTTCGACGAATGGGCGCTCCTACCCGACGTGCGCTCCAACTCCGAACACCGCTCGACGCGCCGCGTCGCCTGCGGGAACCCCGATCCACCAGTCCGGGGACGTTTTCGTTGGGGGTTTCTCAACAGGAACAGGCCCCACCTCCGGCGAAGTCTCGCCGGACCATTCCCGGAGGAGGCACCGTGCGTCGTCGTCTGCGCTTGGCTCTGCTGGTTTCTGCGGTCGTTGCGGCGGGTTCTCCCGGCGCGCGCGCGACCCCCGTCGAAGACGCGGCCGGCTGCGATCCCATCGACCCCGCTGCGTGCTTGATGCCGTGGCCGAATGACTTCTTCACCAGGCCGGATCCGGTGATGCCGACCGGCGTACGGCTTCACCTCGCAGCGGCGCAGATGCCACGCAACGTTGCCGGCGTTCCCATCGACCCTACGGACTACAACCGCAACGACGGCTTCTCCCCCGGTACGCCGATCGTGACCAGGGTTCCCGGACTCGACACGCCGGAAGCCTTCGCGAACACCAACCCCGTGACGCTGCTGAATCTGACCCGCTACGCGGACGCCGCGACGCCGATCGTTGTGATCGATGCTGCCACGGGCGAGCGCCGGCCGATCTGGACGGAGCTCGATCGCTCCGAAGAACTCGACGGAACCCTGCCCTCGCCGGCCGACACAACCCTCATCATTCGACCGGCGGTCAACTTCGCCGAGGGTCACCGCTACATCGTCGCGCTGCGAGATCTGCGCGACGCGAACAACGCGGTCCTTTCCGCGCAGCCGGAGTTCAAGGCCTTTCGTGACGGGACGGGGCCGGGCGCGCGCCAGGCCCATTTCAACGAGCTGTTCGCGACCCTCGGCGCGGCGAGCATCGAGCGCGACGACCTCTATCTCGCCTGGGACTTCACGGTGGCGAGCGGCACGAACCTCACCGAGCGGATGCTCTCGATCCGCGACGACGCCTTCGCGCAGCTCGGGGACACGACCCTCGCGGATGGCCTGGTGCAAGGTGCTTCACCGCGGTTTGTCGTCGATAGCGTCACGCAAGAACTCCCCTGCACCCCGTCGGTGGACGTCGACGTGCCGCCGGTGAGCTGCGACGCGCAGGGCGACCTCGACGCGCGCCTGTACCGCCATGTTGAGGGACGCATTCTCGTCCCGTGCTATCTGAACCAACCCGGCTGCCCCACCGGATCGCGGTTCCTCTACACCACGCCGGATGCGACGCTTCCCATACGCATTCCCGGCAGCATGGCCGCCGCGCCGTTCCAGTGCAACATCCCCAAAGACGCGGCAACCGGCACGCGGTTCCGCCCATCCTTGTACGGTCACGGACTGTTCGGATCGGCCGACGAGGTCAACTCCGGCAAGCTCTACGACCTGGCGCAGTACGGGTTGATGTTCTGCGCCACCGATTGGGCCGGCATGGCGTCCGAAGACGTCCCCAACGGAGTGTCCGTTCTTGCCGACATCGGCCGGTTCTCGACGCTCGCCGACCGCATGCAGCAGGGAATGCTGAACTTCCTGTACCTGGGGCGCGCCATGATCCACCCGGACGGCTTCTGCGCCGATACGGCGTTCCAGTCGAACAGTGAGTGCGTGATGGACACATCGCACCTGTACTACAACGGCGGGAGCCAGGGCGGCATCGTGGGGGGCGCGCTCGCTGCGGTTGCGCCGGACTTCACGCGCGCGCACCTGGGCGTTCCGGGAATGAACTACTCCACCTTGTTGCAGCGCAGCTCGGACTTTGACACCTTCGCCGAGGTCATGTACCGCACGTACCCGAGCCGCCTGGAGCGCCAGCTCCTGTTCGCACTGATCCAGACGCTGTGGGATCGCGGGGAGTCCAACGGATACGCGGGTCACATCACACGCGATCCACTTCCCAATACGCCGCAGCATCACGTGCTGATGACGCCGGCCTTCGGCGATCATCAAGTGACGAACTGGGCGACCGATGTGATGGCGCGCACACTGGGAGTCGCGATGCGCGTTCCGGCGACCGACCCCGGCCGTCACCCGGCCGGTGTCAACGCCTACTGGGGGATCCCGGCCATCGGGGAGTATCCGTTCGCCGGCAGCGCCATGGTGGTTGGGGAGATCGGACCCTTGCGCACGGAGAGCGGACGGACGAAGGGCACCACGCCACCACCGGTGGACAACAACGCCAACCGCGCCGGCGTCGATCCGCATGGTCCGGACTGGAGCGAGCAAGAGGACGGATACCTTGCGATCGGGACGTTCCTGAGCCCCGACGGCTACCTGCCGGCCGTGTGCGGAGAGGGGCCGTGTTACCTCGACGGCTGGTCGGGCCCATAGCGGACGATGAAGCCCGGCCGGACACGAGTCGTGCGGCCGGTTGTACGCGGCACGTGAACGGGATCCGACCGCAAGGATGTTGACCTGAAGGTGATGCTAGGGGGTTGCGATGACCAGATCATGCAGGACCGGAGGCATCCGCGCGCGGGCTTCACGGAGCGGGTTGCTCCTGTTCGCAGTCGCGCTTCCCATGCTTGTCCCGACGGCGGGTCGCTCCGACGCGCCGACGCTTCGGGTGGGCGTGGGGCAGACAGACATCACCTGGCACGTGGGCGGCGACCGACTGCGTCAGGTCCAGCCGGACCTCCCGTCGGACCCGACGAGGTTCGCGGGTCTGCATACGACGCCGCACGCCAAGGCCATCGTGATCGACGGGCCCGAGCGCATCGCCATGGTGCGGACCGACACGATTCTCATCACCGGGGATATGCACGAGGCCGTCGCTCAGCGCGTTGCCGCGCTCGGCATCGCCCCAGACCACCTCATGCTCGCAGCGACGCACACCCATGTGTCCAATAACGGGATGTTCCCGCATCCGGCGCACGGCGCCTTCTACCGGTCGTCCGATCCACGCGAGTACAGCTTCCTCGCGAACCGCATCGCGGATGCGGTCGCCACGGCTGTTCGCAACTTGCGCCCGGCAACGCTTGCGGTCGGCTCCGGGAATGTCACGCTTCCCGGCCTCAACCGGCGCTACACGAATCGCGAGAAACTCGGCGCGCGCCCCTATGCCAACGATCTCGAGCGAATCGACCCGGAACTCGGGGTGCTGAGATTCGACGACGCGCGCACCGGCGCGCCTATCGCGATCGTGATGAATTACGGCCTCCACCCGGTGGTTCTGATCGACAACCCGCTCGTCTCGGCCGACTTCGTTGCGTTCGCCGAGCGGGGTGTTGAAGAAGGTCTTGCCGGTGAGAACGGCTCCCCGTTGGCCATGTGGTTCAACGGCGCCCAGGGCGATCAGGATCCGATCTATGTTCGATATTCCTACCCCGAGGCGGAGTGGACGGGTCGGGTGTTTGCGCACGAGGCAACGCGCGTCGCGCGCAGCCTCGTCCCCGAGCCGATCCTGCGCGCGGCGGTTGCCGCGAAGATCATTCCGGTGCCGCCGCCGGGAACGCCGGTCGCCTCGTGGCAGCCGGCCGGACCGCGAGTTCCTGCGGCCGGTCCCTCGTCGCTGCTCATTCCCACCTCTGTGCGGCTCGAGGCCATCACGCTCTCGACGGCGTCCGCCTCGACCGTGTTCATGTCGTGGCCGGGGGAGCCCATCCGCGATATCGGAATCTCTCTGAAGACCGCGGCGCGCAACCTCGGGTTCGACAAGGCGTTCGTCCTCGGTCTCGCCAACGATTGGGGAGGCTATTTCACGACCCCGGAGGAGTACGACCGGGGCGGATACGAAGCGGAGACATTCAGCTTCTACGGACGCGAAGCGGGGCCGTACATCCAGCATCATCTGATCGACTTGGTGCGATCGCTCGCACTGGGTACGCCGATCGAGCAGGTTCCGTTGCCGCCGTCCGCCCAAGCAGATCGGGTGTTCATCTCCGCGATTGCGACAGCGGCGCTGGCGGCCGGCGGGCCGCTCGCTTCGACTGAGGCGCCTCCGCCCGACGGTGAAGTGACCGTCGTGACGCAGCCATCCTCGGTCGCGCGCCCCGGTGTGACCACCTTCGAATGGAATGGAGCCTCGCCCGAGGTTGCCAGGGGGTGGATACCGAAGGTCGAGGTGCAGCGCCGAACCGACACCGGGTTCGTGACGGTGTCGCGGGAGGGGACGGGCGACCTGCTCCTGTATCAATCCACTCCCGCTCCCGGCGACCATCATTGGAGAGCGGTGTGGGAGGCGCTCCCCGACACCCCGGCGGGCGTGTACCGGGTATTCGTGGAGGGTCGCCGCCAGGGTTCGGGGGCCGATGTTTCGTACACGCTTGTGTCGCAGACCTTCGAGGTGTCGGCGTGCGCGTGCCTGGAGCCTGGAGCCGTTCAGGCCGAGCGTGTCGACGGCCGCCATCGCCTTTCTGTGACGGCCTCGTATCCGAACGTGGTTGGTGGGTTCCGGCTCATTGTGCCGCGCGTCGCGAGTGGGCGCGCAATCGTGGACGTGATCCGAGACGGTGTCGGCATCGACACGCTGAGTCTCCCGTTCGTCTCGCGCATCGAACCCGTCGATCGCACGGTGATGGTTCATGATGTATCCGGCGAGGATCTCCCCGTGGCAATCACGGAGCCGACGCAAGTTGGCTCCTATGCGGGTGAGTGGACGGGGCCCGAGGACGTGAGCTTCCGGCTGGTGCGCATCGAAGACGAGGACGGCAACTCGAACTAAGCGACGGTGGTGACGCAAGTTCCAAGCAGGATCATCCGCCCCGACGGTGAATAGACCGGGCGGGTAGCAACCGAGGAGGAGGACGAAGCACCATGCGTCGAGGCCTGCGCCCTACACTTGCCGCGCTTGCGGCCGTCTTGTCCGTCACCGGTCTTGCCGTCGCCGACGCCACCCCCGGGTTCGCTGGAGGCGCGCGACCTGCGCTCTTTCGGGTTGGCGCGGCTGTTCGTTCGGTCACGCCGACCGTCGCGACGTTCGCCGGTGGTTCCGATCCCTCGCCGCCGATTACCGACGTGCACGATCCGCTGTCGGCGCGCGCCTTGTATGTATCCAATGGCACGCGCTCGATCGCCTTCGCCGTCATCGATTCGCAAGCGATGTTTGCCTCGTACCAGGAGGGGCCGTTCGGGCTCACGAACATCCGCAGCGAAGCAGCCGCCGCGATCACTGCCGCAGGACTTCCCGCGATGACCCAGGCGGACATCATCATCCAGGGAACGCATTCCCACGCAGCGCCGACTGCGGAGGGGATCTGGGGACCGGTTCCCTTGCCGTACCTGAGGCAGCTGCACGACGAGACGCTTGCCGCGATCGTGGATGCGGCCGCTGCCGCGCGCTCCGCGTATCTGCAGTGGGGCACGATCGACGTCGAGCAGATGGCCGCGATCGACATCCCGCAGAACAACTTCCCGGGGTGGGAGCAGGACGGGCAAATGTCGGTGCTGCGCGCGCTCGACCCCGAAACCGGCACGACAACCGCGTCGTTCGTGAACGTGCCGCTGCACCCCGCAACCGTTCTCGGCGCTTCGGCCAAGGTGTTGAGCGCGGACATCTACGGCGACATGCGCGATGCCCTTGAGTCCAAGCTCGGCGGCGTGGCAGTCGTCGGGCCGGCGACGCTCGGGCGTGGGCAAGCGCCGGTCGAGAACGGCAAGACGCTCGCTCACTTCGCGAACACGGAATGGTACGCGCGCGCGCTGACCGGCATGGCGACACAGGCGCTCGCAGGCGCGCGCTGGATTACCGACTCGACGATCGCAAGTGCGGAGTCCTTCATTCAGATTCCAGCCACGAACCCCGTGGTCAATGCCTTGCTCGCCTACAACGACGCGTGGGCACTTCCGGACGAGCAGAAGCAGGCCTTGTTCGACGCGAGCGGTATCTACCCCCTCGATCGCGACAACACAGCGCCGTACCGGACCGGACCGGTTCTTGGCACGTGGCTTACCGCAGTACGGCTCGGCGGACTTGTGTTCACGAGTATGCCCGGCGAGCCGTTCCCCGAAATCCGTTTCGCGATGGAGGCCGCGACGCACGACGACGAAACGATCGTCAGTCTTTCCAAGGGCCAAGATGATCTCGGCTACTTCTATCCGTCGTGGGCCTATCCGGCCGGCTGGGTCTACCAGACCGATACTTCCCTATTCAACGTCGGTCCGCAGATGGGGGATCAGGTCATCAACGAGCAGCTCTCTAACATCTCCAAGCTCGGCTTCATTACCGAC
Source organism: Actinomycetota bacterium (assembly GCA_041658565.1). Taxonomy (NCBI): domain Bacteria; kingdom Bacillati; phylum Actinomycetota; species Actinomycetota bacterium. Next base: position 79,301 of record JBAZZY010000011.1, read on the forward strand.
ATGGGCTTCGGAATGCCCGCGCGCTTCCGGCCGACGCAGATTCTGCGACCGGCCTTGCAGGGGATCGCATCACCGCCGGCCGGTTCGGCCGGACCCGATGGCACGTTCACGACGACGCTGCAAGCCATGTATGCGCCGGCGGTCGTGAACGGCAACCCGCTGGACGGCACCGTTCACTGGGACTTCGGCGACGGAACCACCGCCGATACCCCAGCGATGATCCGGGACGGCGACGGAACCGGCCTTCCGCAACTCTTCACGCACACCTTTGCGCCCGGCACGTACACGGTGCGACTCTCCGCGAAGGACACAAAGGGCAACCCAGCGCGATGGGAGCTTGTCGTGCGCGTCCACCCGCGGCTCGACGCAAGGATCCACGTGAAGGCGATTGGTCCGCACACCTTCGAGTTGCGCGGGGAGGGGGAAGGCGGCGACGGCAACATCCTGGCTATGCGTTGGCTCTTCCCCGATGGCGCGACGGCGGAGGGCGAGGTCGTGACGCACACGTTCGAGGCGGGTGTCGATCCTTCCGCGACGCTCACCGTCACTGACGGAACGGGAACACAAGCCGCAGACGACTGGGCGAACTGAATCGGCCTCGCTGGTGAACCGCTTTTGACTTAGGGAGTTCCCATGAAGACTCGTCAACGTGTTGCGGCTCTTGCTCTTCTTTTGTATGCGCTCGTCTCGCTCCCATCGTCCGCTGCCGCAGCCGCGGGCGGCCAGCAGTACGTGGCGATGGCCGACGGTACCGAACTTGCCGTCTGGGTGAACTTCCCGAAGGGCTACGACGGGAGTTCGCAACTGCCCGCGATCTTCGAGTACGACGGGTACGACGGTGGTGGTCAACCTTCGTACTACGGGCAGTTCATCGACACGAGTTCATACGTCACGGTTCACGCGGGCGTGCGAGGAGCGGGCTGTTCGAACGGCGACTTCTCGCTGTTCAGCGAGCAGCAGGCCCAGGACGGAGCAACGCTGGTGGAGTGGATCGCCCGGCAGTCTTGGTCCAACGGGGATGTCGGGATCTACGGCCACTCCTATTCCGCGACGATGGGCTTGCTCGTCGCTGCGCAACGCCCACCACACCTTCGCGCTCTGACGGTGGACGGCGTCATGGACGATCTCTACCGCGACCTCGTGTATCCCGGCGGCGTGGCCAACTCGGGCTTCCCGATCCTCTGGCTTGGCGTTTCGCGGCCGCAGCAGGAGCACCAGGGCGCGACGTACAACGACACGCAATGGGGCGACTATCGCTGCCTTCAGCATGTGCTCCAACGAAACCCTGTCCCCGAGCTGCTGGCAGGTCAGCCGCAGGAGTCGGCGTACGTTCAAGGCGAGCTCGGATACGAGGACAACTCTTGGTGGCACAACCACGCGATCCGTTCCATCGTGGGCAACATCGAGGTTCCATTGCAGATCACCGGAGGAACCCAGGACGAGCAAACGCTCTCTCGGGGGCCGGCGATCATGTTCCAGCAGGCGCAGCCGGCCGCCAAGCAACTGCTGCTGACGAACGGCGATCACAACTCGTTTTGGCTCTTGCGTGATCACGACATCCTCGCCGCGCGTCAGGCCTGGCTCGACCACTACGTCCGCGGTGTCGACAATGGGATTGAGTCTCAACCCCGCGTGCGCTTCTTCTTCGAGGGGCACCGGGTGACCGGCGGGACAGCACACACCGGATGGGTCGGTGGCGACGACTTCCCGTTGCCGCAGACCGAGTGGCGCCGGTACTACGCAAACGACGAAGGTGCGCTCACCACTACCACGCCCACTGCCTCCGGCAGCGACACATATCTCTCGGGCACGCACCGCAATGAGTACGACGTCATGTCGCTCGACAGCCCGAACGGCCACTACCAGGGTCAAGAAGTTGCGACGGCAGACGGTCCCGATCAGGTCGTGTACCGCTCGGCACCGTTCGAGCAGTCGACTGCCGTCGCCGGGCCGCTGGTTGCGACGGTATGGGCCACGCTTACGGCGCCCGATGCCGAGTTCTACGTACGCGTCGCCGACGAAGGGCCCGATGGGTCGTTGAGCTTGCTCAATCGAGGCTTCCTGAAAGCCTCGCACCGCGCGCTCGATGCCGAACGATCGTTCTTTGACGGCGACGTGATGTATCGCCCGTGGCATCCGCACACCAACACGACCACGGCGCTGGTCACCCCAGGCCAAGTCAATCGCTACGATATCGAGGTCTGGCCGATCGAGAACATCTTCCGTCCCGGCCACCGCGTGGTGATGATCGTCTCGGCACCTCCCGTGCAGGAGGGCTACGACACGTACCAGCCGCGCACTGCTCCCGGACTCGTGATCGTTGCGCACGACCCAGAGCACCCGACCAACCTCCTCGTGCCGATCGTACCGACGCCCGCAGATCTTGGTCCGCCGGTGGCGTGCGGAGAGCAGGTTGCCGTCAAGTGCGGCATCCCGGGACAGATCCCGGACTTTCCCCAGCCCTCGATCTCAACGCGACATGGAGCGAAGGACGGTGCGCCGCGCGGAGTGGGACGGTGAGCCGTCTCACGAAGACGACCGGCTCTGTGAGGTCTCTTCGTGCAATCGGCGGTGCGACCGTTCTCGCGACGGTGGTGGCTATTCTGCCGGCCGCATACGCTCCGGCCTCGGAGTCGAACCCCATTCACTGGAGCTTCGAGAGCGGAACCCTCGACGGCTGGACGATCATGCCGGGATCCACGGCGAACTCATCCTTTCCATGCCAGTCTCCCCAGTTGACTGGGCTGGTCGCGAGACCATCCGGGTCCACCAGCGGGATGTTCACGCGCGACGCGTGAATCGCCGTCCGCTGGACTTCGTAGACGCCTCCCGCGAGGTCGCCGGTCTTGTAGGCGGGCGGGACCAGATACGGCGCGCGCGAGCCGGAGATCGTGATCCGGATCCGGTGCCCGGCGCGGACGCGCGCGAGCGTTGCGGGGATCTCGATGTCCAAGCGCGTGACCTGTCCCGGCACGAGCGCCTTCTCGGCGGCCTTTGTCATCGGGTGGTAGGGGGCGATGAGTTTGCCGTCCACCACCCAGCTCCGGGAGCCATCGACCTCTCGCATGGAGCCCAACAGCGCGCCGGTGGCAAGCGGCCGGGAGGAGCCGTCCGTCGAGACGTCGTCGAGCGTCACCACGAACTCTGCGTCGGTCGTGGTTGAGGTTGCCTTCCCAGCACGGCCGATTGCACCGGATTGGCTGGGCGTCAGCCCACCGGGAAAAAAGAAGAGAGGGGGGCCGTGGGCTTGTGCCCCCCTCTCGACTTTCCTTCTTCCTTACAGGGGTAGCGGCTTCCAGTAAGCCCCTTGCGCCTTCGGCCAGTGGCCGGACAGGTGGCAGTTCCAGCAAGAGCCCTTCTCGTCCGCCGTCTCTCCGTCATGGCAGTAGTTACACGAGGTCTTGCCGACGCCTTCGGCGTCGCCGAGCGGGATCTCCGCGCCCAGCAGAGTCGCGTGGATCGAGTGGAGGTTGCCGGTGGTCGCTGTGGCAACGTCACCCGCCGAGGCGGCTGCGATGAACTTGAAGTTGTGGCAGCTCGAGCAGCCGACGATGCCGCCTCCGTCGATCTTCTCTTTGCCCGAGACGGGGTCGATGTGGCTCGTGACCGGCAAGCCGCGGTCGACTGCGACCTTAAGGCTGTGACAGACCCCGCAGCCCTCGCTTGCCGTGTCGCCCGACTCCGCCTTGAACATCGTGGCGTGCGCCGTGGTGTTCTCTGGGTTGTTCAACAGATCCCACGGGTACTGGTTGCCCTCGTACACCGGGGTCTCGCCCAGGGCGTTCGTGAACCCAGGGGATGAAATGGGCGCCCGCAGCGCTTCGATGTTTGCGCTGTGGCACGTGCTCTGACAGTCCGCGTTGTTCGACGTGGACCAGTTTCTCGGCTTCAGGGGCCCTTCGTGGGTCAGCGTGTGCTGACGTGTCCATATCCCGTAGCCCTCGCGAGATATAACCGGAAGTTGTGGATGCGTGGTTTGAACAAAGACGCGGCGTACCCTTCCTTCGACTGAAAGCGATGTCGGAGGCCGGTGCTCGAACACCGGCAGGAAGGAGTACGCCAGTGCTCAAG